>JAHENE010000294.1 GCA_024643305.1 Thiobacillaceae bacterium
GCACCCCTGCAGGGACGCATACCGATCTTCACGCGTTCGGTGAAGGGTGTATTTCGGCGCCTCAAATCCCGCGTCCTGATTCTCGCCTACGCGGTGTTTTTTCTGTTGCCGTGGTTTCCCTGGCATCGCAGCGATGGCCCTGCCCAGGCCGTGCTGTTTGATTTGCCGGGACGCCGGTTTCGGATTTTCGACCTGACTGTCTATCCCCAGGATGTTGTGTGGTTGGCGGTGTTGCTGTTTATTGCTGCAACGATTCTGTTCTTCGCAACGTCGCTGGTGGGTCGTGCCTTTTGCGGGTATTTCTGTTTCCAGACCCTGTGGACGGATTTCTTCATCTGGGTCGAATCAAGGATTCAGGGCGAGCGCCCTGCGCGCATCCGCTTGTATCGCCAGCCATGGGATCGCGAAAAACTTTTCAGGATTGCTGCCACCCACCTGATCTGGCTGCTGGCCAGTTTCTGGACCGGGATGACGTTCACGCTTTATTTTGGATATGCACCGGACGTGCTGGTGCGTTTCCTCACCGGCGACGGCGCGACAGCCGCCTATATCACCGTCGGCGCGTTGACGCTTGCCACCTATTTTGCGGCGGGTCACATGCGCGAGCAGATGTGCACTTACATCTGCCCGTATGGCCGTTTCCAGAGCGTGATGTATGACCGCGAAACTCTGGCTGTGCATTACGATGCGCAGCGTGGCGAAGGCAGATATGGCCGGGCCAGTGCACGTTCCGGCATGCGTACGCTTGAAGAGCGTCATGCCAAGGGGCATGGCGACTGTATCGATTGCGGCCTGTGCGTGCAGGTTTGTCCGGCAGGAATCGATATCCGCGAAGGTTTGCAGTACCGCTGCATCTCCTGCGGCCTGTGCATCGATGCCTGCAACGGCATCATGAAATCTATGGAATTTGCGCCTGGGCTCATCCGATATGATTCGGAGGAAAACCTTGAGAAACAGACACCGGAGAAGCCACGGCTCCACTGGAAGCGCCTCAAGGTTATCGGCTACGGACTGGCAATCGTGCTGATGTCGTCCTACCTTGTTTACAGCATTGCTTCACGCACGAGCTTCGAAGGGGCCGTCACCCAGGTACGCCAGCCGCTATTCGTTGTGCTGTCCAACGGCGATATTCGCAACCGTTACCAGATCCGCGTAACCAACAAACTGGATGTTGCCGAGACCTTCAGCGTGGGTATAAAGAATCTGCCGGCCACTGCACTCGATATGGGCGATTTCAGCGAAGTCGCCGTCAGGCCCGGACACAGCGCCATTTTGCAGGCCAGTATTATTCTGAATCCGGAGCGCGCCGCGAAAACCCACGAGGTCGAGTTCGTCATTACACCGCGCGCCCATGCAGAGCGGGCGCGTATCGAGACGGCCGGCTTCCATTACACTGCTCCCAACACTTGATGGTATTGAAATGACAACAGAACTTACCTTGTTTGGCGGTTTGGCAGCCGTGCTAATGTTGTTTGCCGTGCTGCGCACCCTGCGAGTGCCCGCAGAACTGGCTGGTCTTGTTGCCGCAGTCCTGCCGCTGTTTGCCTATACCGCAACCTTGTTTGGAGACTGGCCCGGCATGGATGTGGTGTCCATTCATATTGCGGTCTTCATCATTGCGGCTTTCGTTCTGGTGGTGTTCTCGCGCCACCGCGCCAAACAGACACGCATGCACTGGGTGCCCAAGGCGCTTATTGCCTTCTTTCTGGTCTTGATCGTCCTGAATGCGAGCTTTCTCTACATATCGACGCAAGGGCTGCCTCCCAGTCTGGCCCGGGTGCTGTTGCCGGGAAGCGGCAAAGAAACCCTGCATACCGGGTTTTCCGGAACGACACGGCACGGGGAAGAGGCCGCCAAGGGTATCGGTGCAGACTTGTCCAAAGAGTACCGGAACGAACAACTTGGCTGGCAGGTGCGCGTGGAAGGATTGCGCATGCCCACGGTTGGCCGGAATACCGTCACCATTTTTGTCGAGGATCGTGAAGGCAAGCCCTTGACCGGCTTGTCGGGATCAATTGAAGTCGCCAGGCCTGGGAGCAAAGGCGAAACCCGCGCGCTCAAGGCTGGTCCCGGCCAGTATGAGGCAAGCCTCGAATTTCCGGCATCCGGTCTCTGGCTGGTGCGCCTTGAACTGGACAAGTACCAGCAGTCCTGGGAAGTGCAGGTGCCATGAGTGCGACCCTGCTGTTTCTCTTTGCGCTCACCGGAATATTTGTGGTCTTGCTGGTGGTGGGCATTTTCTGGTCCATTAAAAGCGGCCAGTTCGAGGACATGGAAGGCCCTGCCGAGCGCATCCTGATGGATGACGATGATCCGAAGCTGCCCGGGCGCAAGCCATTGAGCCGGGGCGAGGAATAAATTAGAATTCGCTTAAATATCTTGGGAGCATTGATGATGAAACAGTTTCTGACCAAACAAAACCTGCCCATGGTCATGGTGATCGCCCTGATTGCATGGGCCTGGCTGAGCCTTATCTCAACACTGATCGGCAAGTTGCTCTAAGCAACTGGCCCTTCAGCAAAAAGCCCCGGCATGCCGGGGCTTTTTTTGTGGCGAATGCTCCGGCGTCAGGCTGGAATCAGCTCGCGCATTTTCTTCATGGCCTTGGATTCGATCTGGCGCACGCGCTCGGCGGAAATGCCGAATTCTGCGGCCAGTTCGTGCAGCGTGGAGGAGCCTTCCTCGTTCAGCCAGCGTGCCTGGATGATGCGGCGGCTGCGGTCATCGAGGGTGGTCAGGGCG
>JAHENE010000295.1 GCA_024643305.1 Thiobacillaceae bacterium
GCAATGCCCGAAAAACCGGCCAGCGCGCGCATATTGCGCGTGCGAAACACGTCACGCACCATGCCGCCGCCTTTGTGCATGTGAAAAGCCGGTCCATCTGCGGTGACAATGCCCGCAGCATCCTGGCCACGATGCTGCAGCACCAGCAAACCGTCATATAAGAGCTGGTTTACCGGATTCTTAGCCACCACCCCAAGAATTCCGCACATCGCACTACCTCAGTTTCAGTTGTAAGTGATACGTCGCGCCAGATCGTCCGGCAGCCAGGTTTTGACCGATATCGCAAATGCTTCGAGCGATGAGCTGAAAACCGCATTGCGCCACACCGGCTTCTTTGGCAGCGCTGTAAGCCCTGCCAGCAGCACCAGCACCATCACGATCAGCGCACCGCGCAGCAGCCCAAATAGTCCGCCCAGCATGCGATCCTCAATGGCCAACCCGGCGTTTTTCACCAGGCCGGACACCACCATCGCCACCAGACTCATCAGCAACAGAACCAAAAAAAATATTCCCGCGAATCCGACCAGCAGGCGCAATTCCTCACTTGGAATCCCGGCCGGCAACAGTGTCGCCAGCTTGCCGCCAAACAAGTTCGCCATCACGAATGCCACCACCCATGCCAGCAGCGCAAGTATTTCGCGCACCAGGCCGCGGATCAGGCTGAGCAGTATCGACAAGCCGACGATGACCAGCACGGCGTAATCGAAAACCGTCATTTAGTCGGCGCCACCTTGCCATCGAGGCCGATCGCCTTGAGCTGCTTTAACGCTTTTTCCGCAGCTTCGCGGGTGGCAAACGGCCCGGCGCGCACGCGAGTCACATCGCCTTTCGCGGTCTTGACGACTTCAGTATAAGACTTGATGCTGGCGCCGGAAATTTGCTGCTGCAGCTGCTTCGCTTTTTCCGCATCGGTCAATGCCACCACCTGCACCACAAACTGCCCCACCGCTGCTTTGGTTGTTTTCCTGTCGATTTCCCTGGGTGGTGGTGTTTTGCCTGGGGTTTTTGCGGCCTCCTGCGTTTTCGCCGGCTTGACCGCTTCTTCCGCAATCGCTGTTGCCGGTTTCGTCTCAGGCGCTGCTGCCACCACCGCTGGAAGCTTGCTTCCCGCTGCAGGCGTTACGTCAGGCTTTCGTGTTGACTCCGATGCCCTGACATCCGGGCTTGTTTGCAGTGACGGGGCAAGCGGTGCGATTTTCGAAGTAAACGCTCCTGAATCAGGCGAAGGAATCTTGATATTGACATCTTGGCTGGTCTGCTGGGGTTCACTGTCGAGCACCATGGGCAACACGACTGCGACTGCGGTAACCAGCACGATGGCGCCGATCAGGCGCCGGCGCGCACGTTTTCTGAGTTGAAGTTCTTCGTCGCTAAGAGTTCTCGCCATGCCTTATCAGCCGGTGACGCACTAACTAATTGATTTTACGTATTTTTTACGGCGGCCTGGAGAGCCTTGCGCGCTTCATGCACTCGCATCGCCGCAGCCACCGTATAAAACGATCCAAAAATGAGGATTCTATCATTTTCAGTTGCCATATCACAGGCGCGGGCATAGGCTGCGGCAATATTTGCACATGCTGTAATTGGCGCAGTTATGCCCCCCGTCTCCAATTGCCGCTGCAGCGAGGCCAGATCCGCGCCGCGCGCATCTTCGATGCCGGCAATCAGCCAGTGATCAATGTGTTCGCTGACGACGCCGGCGACGCCCGGGATATCCTTGTCCTTGAGCATTGAAAATACCGCCAGCGTGCGCCCGCTACAACCCATCGCCGACAGGTTTTCAGCCAGCATCCTTGCGGCGTGCGGATTGTGCGCAACATCGAGGATCACGACCGGGCGGCCCGGCAGCACCTGAAAGCGTCCGGGAATTTCCGCCTGCAGCAATCCGGCACGGACATCCCCCATCGTTACCGGTACCCGCTCGCGCAGCGCATCGAGCGCGGCCAGACAGGCACTGGCATTCATCAACTGGCAGGTTCCACGCAAAGCGGGATAAGGCAGGCCGGTTCTTTTGCCCCGCGGCCCCCAGTACTGCCATTGGGTTTTGTCCGCGGCATAGCCGAAATCTTTGTTTATTTGCAACAACCGGGCGCCGGTTTGCGCTGCGTATCGCAGCAGCGTTTGCGGCGGGTTCCGATCAGCGCACACTGCGGGCCGATCAGCGCGGAAAATTCCGGCTTTCTCGAAGCCGATGGCCTCACGCGTGTCGCCCAGATATTCCATGTGGTCAAGATCAACACTCATCACCATGGCGCAATCAGCGTCGAACGCATTCACCGCGTCGAGCCGGCCGCCCAACCCCACTTCGAGCACAGCAACGTCAACGCCCGCTTCGACAAAAAGCCACAGTGCCGCCAGCGTGCCGAATTCGAAATAAGTCAGCGGCGTGGATCCCCGCGCCGCCTCGACCGCAGCGAAAGCGCGACACAACGCCTCATCGCCGGCCTCCAGGCATGCGATACGCACACGCTCGTTGTAGCGCAGCAGGTGGGGCGAGGTATAACAGCCCACCTTGTGACCGGCATGATGCAGGACGGCTTCGAGCATCGCGCACGCCGAACCCTTGCCGTTGGTGCCGCCAACGGTGATGATGAAAAACGACGGGGTCAGGCCAAGCGCCTGCTTAACCTGCAGTGTGCGTTCCAGCCCCAAGTCTATGGTCTTGGGATGGACACGCTCCAGGTGCTCAAGCCATTGATCGAGCGTTTGCGGTGCGGCAGTGGAAGTCATTTAGACAG
>JAHENE010000296.1 GCA_024643305.1 Thiobacillaceae bacterium
TACATGCACCTGTCTGATGTGCCGCGCAAGCGCTGGATACAGGAACGGATGGAAGGCACGGACGGCCATTTCCACCATCTGCCTGAAGTCAGAAAACACTTGCTCAGCCGCCTGACCGACGCGGAAACGCTGGAGAAATTCCTGCAGACACGCTACCCCGGACAGAAACGTTTTTCGCTGGAAGGTTCCGAAAGCCTGATTCCGCTGCTGGATACGGTCATTTCCCGTTCTGCGTTGCATGGCGCAAAAGAGATTGCGCTGGGCATGGCCCATCGGGGCCGCATCAACGTACTGTCCAATCTGCTTGGGCGTTCACTCGACAGCCTGTTTGAAGAGCCTGGCAACGACGATCCCCTGGCGCCCTTGTCGGGCGACGTGAAATACCATCAGGGCTTTTCCAACGACGTGGCCACGCCGTACGGCCCCGTTCACCTGGCTCTTGCCTTCAATCCCTCTCATCTGGAAATCGTTCATCCCGTGGTGCGCGGTTCCGTGCGCGCGCGCCAGGACCGGCGCGGCGATGCCACCGGAGTGGAGGTCGTTCCCGTCATCCTGCATGGCGATGCGGCGCTGTCCGGCCAGGGCGTGGTCATGGAAATACTCAACATGTCGCAGACCCGGGGGTTCCGCGCCGGTGGCGCTATTCACGTCGTCATCAATAATCAGATCGGCTTTACCACGTCCGACCCGCGTGACGTGCGTTCCAGTTTTTATTGCACCGACGTGGCCAAGATGGTTGAAGCGCCCGTGTTCCATGTGAACGCCGACGACATGGATGCCGTGGCTTTTGTGACGCAACTGGCGGTCGATTTTCGCTACACCTTCCACAAGAATGTGTTCATCGATCTGGTGTGCTTCCGCCGCCACGGCCACAACGAGCAGGACGAGCCGCTGGTTACCCAGCCGCTGATGTACCGGAAAATAAAATCCCATCCGGGCACGCGGGCGAAATACGCCCAGCGCCTGCTTGAAGACAGCGTGGTCATTGCCGGCGAAGATGAAGCCATGATCACTGTCTCCCGCGAAAAGCTGGAGCGGGGCGAAAGCCTGAGCCCACCCGGCGCGTCGGATTTCAAGCAGGTGTTCGCAACCGAGTGGGGGCGCTTTCGCGGCGGCGACATCAACATGCCCTTCGACACGGGTCTTGCGGAAGACGACATCAAGCGACTTTCCGAACGCATTACCCATGTTCCTGAAAGTTTCCAGCTGCACAACCGCGTTGAAAAAGTCGTGTCCGACCGCCGCAAAATGGCGCAAGGCGAACTGCCCGTCGACTGGGGCATGGCCGAGAATCTGGCCTATGCAAGCCTGCTTGACAAGGGTTACAACATTCGCCTCACTGGACAGGATTCCGGACGCGGCACCTTCTTCCATCGCCATGCGGTGTGGCATGACCAGAACCGCAAGCTGCGCTCCGAAGGCGATTACGTCCCCCTGGAAAACCTGCATCCGCGTCAGGGAAACTTCACAGTCATCGACTCAATCCTGTCCGAAGAAGCCGTGCTCGCTTTCGAATATGGCTATGCTACCTCGGAGCCGGATACCCTGGTGCTGTGGGAAGCGCAGTTCGGCGATTTCGCCAACGGCGCGCAAGTGGTGATCGACCAGTTCATTTCCAGCGGAGAAGCCAAGTGGGGGCGCATGTGCGGCCTGGTCATGCTGCTGCCGCACGGCTACGAAGGGCAGGGGCCGGAACATTCCTCCGGCCGCATCGAACGCTACATGCAGTTGTGCGCGCAAAACAACTGGCAGGTCTGCGTGCCCACGCTGCCCGCGCAGATTTTCCATCTGCTGCGGCGCCAACTCGTGCGCCCGGTGAGGAAGCCGCTGGTGGTCTTCACCCCCAAGAGCCTGCTGCGGCATCCGGCGGCCATCTCGTCCTTGCAGAACATTGTGAGCGATGGCTTCCATCCCGTACTGGATGATCCCAGCACTCCCCGCGAAGCAAAACGCATCGTGGTTTGCAGCGGCAAGATTTACTACGATCTGAACGAAGCGCGCGGCGAGCGCCGCGATGTCGCTCTGGTGCGCATGGAGCAGCTTTATCCTTTCCCCGAAGACAGCCTGCGTCCCATCCTCGCGGCCTATCCCAAGGTGGAACATCTTGTATGGGTGCAGGAAGAACCGATGAACCAGGGCGCCTGGTATGCCATCCAGCACCACCTCAACCATTGTGCGCCGGAGGGCAAGCGTTTCAGTTATGTTGGCCGCGAACCCGCCGCTGCGCCAGCCTCCGGTTATCCGTCGCGCCACAAGGCCGACCAGATGCGCATAGTCAAAGAAGCACTGGGGGAACCTAATGAAGCTTGAAATCAAGGCGCCTGAACTATCCGAATCCGTCACCTCCGGTACCCTGCTGGCGTGGCGTGTACAGGTCGGCGAAAAAGTCGCGCGCGATGAAACCCTGCTCGACCTGGAAACCGACAAGGTCATACTTGAAGTGGCCGCGCCAGCAGATGGTGTGCTGATTGAACAGCGGCACGCCGAGGGCGATACGGTGAATGCGGGTGAAGTCCTGGCCGTCATTGAAACCGAGTCGATGACTGCAGCGGACATGCCGCCGCCGATCAAGCAAATCGAAAAGGCCGCTGCGCCTGTACCAGCATCCACACCTTCAACGCCGCCACCCAGCCCACCCAAGTCCGAAACGCGGCCTGCCAAACCCGTTCCCGACAGTGGTCCGCATCGCGAACGTTTGCCGGTATTGGAGAAGGAAGGCATGGAGCGC
>JAHENE010000053.1 GCA_024643305.1 Thiobacillaceae bacterium
TACGAACCAGATCAACTTCAACAGTCTTATCAAACATGAAAGCTCCGTCGGATGTCATGTTTGAGCGTTTAACGGTAAATTTGAATTGGCCAGAGCAGCCTGCTCTACCAGGTTGAGTGCTGTATCCAGCACAAACGCCTGTGGTTGATCCATCTTGTTTCGTGAACGCTACGGCGTAGTTGACAGCAAAGTTCTTGGTGTTCGTTGCCGTATTGCCCGCACCATCTACTGCTTCTGCAGTAATGGTGTAGGAACCGATGCCGCTACGCGAAGCTGAAGTAAAAGCAGACACGTCACTTGTTCCGTCAGCACCCGTGCCGCCAGTTGGCGTAAAGCTCCCAGTCCCGGTTACGGTAACCCCTGGAGCAGCAGTAAGTGCTGTGTCCAGTGTCAGACTAATCGTCTCATCAGATACTGCACCGCCCACACTGCTCACTTTCGCGCTCAGCGAAGCCAAACCAGTAGCTGCAGGGCCTGCAGGGTCATAAGCCTGAACTTCAACGCCGACCACCCCAAGAATTTCATCGCCGGTTGGCTTGGTAACATTGACTACCGGAGGTGTAGTATCAACCGAGGTTGGTGCACGAAGCACAAGGGTAAACATTACGCCCGATCCTACCCCAATGCCATATCCATCAGCTTTGGCCGCCAGCTTGATAGCGTAATCTCCATAGTTTGCAGAATCCAGGTTCGGATTTGAAACCGTGACGACCACAGATGTCGAGGCACCCGGTGCAAAATCATTCCATGCACTGGGATCCACCGAGAACGCAGCGACGATGGCTTGACCCAAAGAGGATCCAAGCCCCACATCTAAGGGTGATGCAAGCGGATTTCCATCTGCATCAGCGACTTTCTGAATTTCAAGAACGCCTATTAAGGCATTTGCGGTAGGGGCACATGCATTTGTGGCACCTTGCCCAGGGAATACATTTTGTGCACTCGTGTCGGGTGAAGCATTGGGGGCCGCGACATTAAATGAGGAACTTACATCCGAGCCACCCGAGCCACTAAAAGTGGCCTGTGTTAGTCCAGTAGCGATGTAAGAAAAAGGACCATTAGCGATATCTGCTCCACCGCATTTTTCAGGAACAGCCCAGGCAGAACCAGCACCTGCCAAAAGCAGCAGGGCCCCCAGATACATCACTCTATTACTCATGATTTACTCCCCACCATAACGTTAATTAAGAAAATACATCGCCAAGAAATTAATGGTTTGTTTCCAGGCGCGACTTCAACAACTTCACCGCCACGCCCATTCGTTCTCCCAAATCCTTCGTCCGTAACACCTCGCCGCTGGCCTTGAGGAAAAACGGCCTCCCTACCGTGCTGAGATCGATGGTCAGATCAATCTGGCTGCCCGGCTGATAGGCGCTTTCTGTCTCAAAAAACAGGCCCGTGGTGCTGATGTTATGGGTCTTGCCCATACCCCCCCCTGCAAGCACCACTGGCAGTGCGAGCTGTTCACGGTTTTCAATACGTTTTTCGTTCAGCATGGGGCGAATTATCAGGACCGCGCCATGGCAATACATGAGTGGTTTCGCCATTTTTAATAGGAGTTTTCGCCGAGCCCGGAACAGGACAAACCTCCTATACAAATAGCCATCCTCTCAGGTAGGATGCGAATCGCAAAATTGCACTTATTCTTGTCGGGTGACCTCTAAAAATGCAGGTTGATGGCTGTAATGCGATCCAAGTATTGCTGGTCAGCGACTTGCCAATCGTGTCCTGGGGCCTTGAGCGATTGATCGAGAGCCAGCAGCCTCGCATGACCCTGGCCGGCACCGCCGCCAGCCATGAAGAAGCCTTGCAAAGGCTGGGGACCACGCCCGTAGATGTCGTTCTGGTGGACCTGGATGGCCACAATGTCATAGCCGGCATCACGGCACTGTCCGCCGTATCCCAAGCCAAGGTAATCGGCCTGACGCTCTCCAACGACGACGAATTTCGCGATAGCGCGGTACTGGCAGGCGCCAGCGGGATCGTGCGCAAGTTCGAGTCCGTGACGGTGCTGATCAAGGCAATCGAGAAGGTTTCTGCCGGCGAGTTGTGGCTGGATCGCTCAACCACCAATCGCGTGTTCATTGAAATGGCGCGTCGAAAGGCCGAAGAAAAAGCCAACCCTGCCAGGCAACGAATCGCCTCGCTTACCCGCCAGGAGCGCCGTGTTGCTGCGGCAATCGCACAGGATGCTTCGGCAATCGGGCGCGACCTTGCAGAGCGTCTGCATATCAGCGAATCAACACTTAGAAATCACCTGACTTCGATTTACGCCAAGCTCGATCTCGGCAACCGCCTTGAGTTGTACGCCTTTGCCACTCGCCACGGCATAGCGGCCGAGTAATCATTTTCCACCCAGTCCGTATTTATGGGGCAAAAATGCAGCGCAGGCGTGGAGACGCCATTAAAATAGCGCCATGCCCAAAAAGACTGACGCTTTCAAAGACACCGAATCCCTCATCACCATACGCGACTGGCTGAGATTTGCCGTTTCTCGCTTCAACGAAGCCGGCCTCTTTTTTGGCCACGGCACGGACAACGCCTTCGATGAGGCAGCTTATCTGATTCTGCACACCCTGCATCTGCCACTGGATCGCCTTGAGCCTTTTCTGGATGCCAGCCTGACTCATGGTGAAGCGGATCAGCTCAAAATCATCATCGAACGCCGGGTAAAAGAGCGCGTTCCGGCCGCCTATCTCACCCATGAAGCATGGCTTGGCGAATACCGCTTTTACGTGGATGAGCGCGTGATCGTACCCCGTTCATTCATCGCAGAATTGCTGCGTGAGCAGTTGTCACCCTGGGTGGAGGATTCTGAAGCAATTCACTCTGCTGCGGATATCTGCACCGGCTCCGGTTGCCTGGCCATCCTCATGTCCCATGCATTTCCGCATGCCGAGATCGATGCCGTGGATATTTCCGCCGATGCACTGGAAGTGGCCAAGAGGAATATGGCTGATTACGGCCTGCAGGACCAGGTACATCTGATTCAGTCAGATCTGATGGCCGAACTAGCAGACAAGAAATATGACCTCATCATCACCAACCCGCCTTATGTAAACGCACCATCAATGGCAGAACTTCCGGAGGAGTATCGCCGCGAGCCAGAACTGGCACTGGCCAGCGGCGCCGATGGCCTTGAGCATGTCCGGCGCATCCTTGCCGATGCCGCGGATCATCTCAATCCTGGCGGATTGCTGGTCGCGGAAATCGGCCATAACCGCGAGGCTCTGGAAACCGCTTTCCCGCAATTGCCTTTTACCTGGCTTGATACGAGCAGCGGGGATCAGTTTGTGTTTTTACTGCGTCGCGAAGACTTCGCAGGCACTTGTATATAATGCAAAATCAAACCGAAACATAAAGGAGGAGTCCCATGCAACAACAGATCGACGTATTCGTAGCCTCCCTCACTTCATTCTGGACCCAACTGGCGGGATTCATTCCGCAACTGCTTGCCGCCCTGCTGCTACTTTTTCTGGGCTGGATACTGGCCAATATTGCGCGTTCTGCAGTAAGCAAGATTCTGGATACCCTCAAGTTTGATGAACTTGGCAAGAAAACCGGCATCGAGGCTTTTATGCGACAGGGCAACATCAACCTCACCCTGTCCAGGCTGATCGCCAACCTCGTTTACTGGATCATCCTGCTGGTTGTGATCGTCACCGTTGCCAATAGTCTGGGCCTCACCACGGTGGCCGAACTGTTCAACAAAGTAGTCTTCTACCTCCCCAACATCATCGTTGCCGTTCTGGTCTTGGTGTTCGGTGTGATGGTCGCGCGCTTTATCAACCGCCTCGCATTTGCCTACTTGAGCAACATGGGCGTGGATGGCGCATTGACCATCAGCACCCTGGCCGAATATGCCGTGATTGTGTTTGTGGTGTTCGTGGCGCTGGAACAACTGCAAATCGGCACCCACCTCCTTATCACCGCTTTCCAGATCGGCTTTGGGGCATTTGGTCTGGCATTTGGCCTGGCGTTCGGCCTGGGCGGCAAGGACTGGGCGGCAAGTGTGATCAAGAAGCTGACTGAGAAGAAGTAACAAAGGCTTTAATTGCCGTTTCTGCGTATGTAGCTGTAATCCCAAACCTCGCCGGTTGCTTGATTCAGGCAACCGGCGAGTTCCTCTCCGGGCACCGCCTCGGATTCAAATACGTTTGAGATTTCTATAAAAATCCGTCCAAAGGCAGCGCTATGTCGCCAGTCGAAATCGTGTATTGAGCTGCCATAACCACAGCACTTGCAATACAGACTCACATCGGGAGAATCAGAAATCTCCGCGTTCTCCAATACTTTCCGGCAGCGAGGACAGCGCGGAAGCTTCAGATTTTCCCCACGCACAAACTGGGGCGCATCGAATATTCCGCCCAGACGTATCGTCGTCGCACCCTCATTCTCTCCCAGTGCAATATGTGGCGAGCACCCAAGATAAGTGATGAGGTTGAGATATTCCGGTCCGGTACTGAATAGCCACGGTTTGCGTTCATCACCGATCAGCCCGGCCGCATGCAGGGCATGTGCAATCGTATGCATGTCCTTCGGCGCCCAAAGGGGGTTCCCGGGGGAAAGAATCAGGAAATTCCCAGCGTCTTTATTCACTTAAACGAAGCAACCGCAGCGAAAATCGTATGGGCCCGCTGTCGCGGGATCAGGATCTACCGGACCGGCTGGGTGAAGGTTTGCGCGGCGCATTGCGGCTTGCCGGCCGTGGTCTGGACTCCGGTACAGGCATGCCCGTCCAGCGAAGCAGTTTCTTGACCTCAGTCTCGTCGAGTTCATGCTTCTGTCCACGCTTGAGTTGCGGAGGCAGTTCGACAGGGCCATAGCGTATCCGGATCAGGCGGCTGACCTTCACGCCGACTGCCTCGAACAGCCGTCTTACTTCACGATAACGCCCTTCCTGGATGACGACGCGCCACCAGCGGTTGACGCCCTCGCCGCCTGCTTCCACCAGACTTTCCACGCGCGCCTCGCCATCTTCCAGTTCGATGCCGTCCAGCAACTGGCGCTGCATTTCCGGCGTTAGTTCACCCAGCACGCGTACGGCGTACTCGCGTTCCACTTCAAAACGCGGATGCATCAGGCGGTTGGCCAGTTCCCCGCTGGTAGTAAAAATCATCAGACCTTCGGTGTTGAAATCGAGCCGCCCTACGCTCACCCACTTGGAACCGCGTATCTTCGGCAACTGCTCGAATACTGTTGCCCTGCCCTTGGGGTCATCGCGGCTGACGATTTCGCCTTCCTGCTTGTGATAGATCAACACCCGAATACGTTTTTCTTCCGGTTCGCGCAGATAGACACGGCGGCCGGATACCTTGATGACATCTCGTGCAGTAACGCGATCTCCCACCTGAGCCGTTTCGCCGTTGACCGTAACGCGGCCTTCGGCAATCCATGCCTCCATCTCGCGTCGCGAACCGACGCCTGCGTCTGCAAGCGCCTTGTGCAGCCTGATCTCTGTTTGTGGCTCGACCTGGCGGGTTGAACGCGGTTTTGTACGCGCTTCATGGGAAGGCGCCGCTTCGGGTACCGGTTTGACCGGTTTGCTCGGAGGTCGCAAAGGAGTACGGCGACGGTTACTCAATTTGTTTTCTTTCAGTAATGGCAGGGTAGCTGGTGCATTAGCGCCGAGATTCTCGTGTAGGGCGGCGGCGGTTAAGGTCAAGTATGGTTGCACACCTCTCATAAACTTTTGGGTGCACATCCGGAACAAAACCAGCGCGCGGATCTGTTGCCATGGTAGTAAGGATGACGGCGCAGTTTACGCTATTTACCTGATCGAGCATTTCTTCAACCGCCTTATGGCAATAAAGATGGAAATTCTCCAACGCCAGCAACAATGGTCGTTCAAAATTACTGCTCATGATCCATTCAATTATGCTCGGTAGACGTAAACGAACTTGTTCCACACTGCTCGGAACGGTTTTTTCATTGAAATGAAGCACTGAAACCCCTCGCCGACTAACTTTGAATTTCCTTGACTGTTCGGCATCAATGCGCAAGGAATGATATCGATGCGCTCCGAAAGCTTCACGTGCCTTTGCCTTCAAGGGATCAGCTAATGCCGGAGTCAATCCATCAGTCACATAGACAACCCCGAAGCCAGCCATAGCTGCATCAGCACAAAGAATCGATACTGCCTTTGTACGTCCGCAAAAATCTTCGCCACGAATAAGAATATTTCCAAACAACCCGCTACGACTAATAACAACTTCAGATACCGGTGAAGAAGAAGAGAACACCAAACGAAACTCCGACAACGGAATTTCAGTCTTGGGGCCAATTAGTTGAGTGATTGTATCCAGCACTTCGAAATATGCAGCAGGCAGATTGGACTAATACGAAGTGCTTACGTGTAAGCCGAAAATCTGGCGTCAATCATGCCCATCTGATTGGGACGACGCTGCCAGAGTCTGAATGCTGTTGTCTGAGGGTTCAGTAATTTCATTCTCAATAGTTGTTTCCGCAACCGGAACAGAAGAAATTTCCTCTGAAGTTTCTTCTGTCCTAGCTTCATCAGCTGTATTTGCAGGTGTACCCGCTTCCACTTGGCCAGCCTCAACAACTTCGTCGGTTGCCATTTCTTCACGCACTTCTTCCAACTCTTCCGGCGTAACGGCAGTATCGGGGGCGAGCAGGTTGCCCAGTTCCTCCAATGGCGGCAATTCCTGAAGCGAGCGCAGGCCAAGATCGGAAAGAAAATGCTGCGTGGTCGCAAGGAGCCCAGGCTTGCCAGGCACATCGCGATGACCAACAGTTTCAATCCAGCCGCGTTCTTCCAGTGTCTTGATGATATGGGCATTGACGGACACGCCGCGGATGTCCTCGACATCGCCGCGCGTGACCGGCTGACGATAGGCAATGATGGCTAGCGTTTCCAGTACTGCACGGGAGTAGCGCGGCGGTTTTTCGTTGCGCATGCGGGCAAGGTAAGGCTGCATTTCGGGGCGAGTCTGGAAACGCCAGCCCTCCGCAACCTGGATCAGTTCGGTGGCCTTGTTTTCCCAGTCGGTTTTCAACTCATCCAGCGCACGGCGTAGCATGTCCTCGGACAGTTCCTGCTCGAACATGCGTTTCATCTCACGCAAGGACAAAGGCCCGTCCGCCGCAAGCAATGCGGCTTCCAAAATGCGCTTCAAATCCTCAAGATTGTTGATCGTCGGTGGGTTGTTCATCGGCGTATTCATCAACCGTCATGCCTTCTTCATGTAAACGTACATAGATGGGAGCCAATGGCTCTGCCTGGGTAACATCAATCAGGGTTTCCTTGGCGAGCTCGAGGATGGCCAGGAAAGTCACCACCAGTTCGGCCACGCCTGCTTCGGCACGGAACAAGTTGGCAAATTCCAGAAACTGCCCGGGATGCAGCGCCTTCAGGATGCGCGTCATGTGCTCGCGAACAGAGAGTTCCTCGCGGCTGATACGGTGGTGCTTGTTGGCCTTGGCGCGCGAAAGGATGGACAGCCAGGCGGCGGTCAGATCATCCGGGTTCACCTCCGGCATCCTTCTGGACGCGGATTCCAGCGTCACCGATACCACATGGAAATCGCGTCCGGCCTGAGGCACCTTGTCCAGGCGCTGTGCGGCCAGCTTCATTTGTTCGTATTCCAGCAGGCGCCTTACCAGTTCTGCGCGCGGGTCTTCCGGCTCATTACCCTCTTCTGCACGTGATGGGCGCGGCAGCAGCATGCGCGATTTAATTTCGATCAGCATCGCCGCCATCAACAGATACTCTGCGGCAAGTTCCAAACGAGAGCTGCGGGCCGCTTCCACGTAAGAGAGATATTGGCGCGTAAGCTCGGCCATGGGAATGTCGAGCACGTCCAGGTTATGACGGCGGATCAGGTATAGCAGCAGGTCTAGCGGCCCCTCGAAGGTTTCGAGGAATACTTCCAGTGCATCCGGCGGGATGTAGAGATCGACCGGCAGTTCCGCCAGCGGTTCGCCCTTGACGCGGGCAATGGGGAGTTCGGCCTGTAGTGCTTCCATATTGGTCATTTTACCACCTACCCGGCGCCTTGCCGGATCAGTTTACGTCCTGACAAACCGGAAAAACAAACCGGGAAACCGCCTTGAAATTACAGGGGAATGACTGGGGTGCAAGCTTCCTTAACTGAGATTCAGCCCCATCGACTCGCGCACATCGCGCATGGTCTCGCGCGCGAGTTCCTGCGCTTTCTCGCAGCCGTCGGCGATGATGTTGCGCACATGGTCGGGGTTCTCCTCATAATGCCTGGCGCGATCGTGAATGGGCGTGAGTTCTCGTTGCACAGCATCAATCACCGGCTGCTTGCACTCTATACAGCCAATACCGGCACTGGTGCATCCTTTTACTACCCAATCTTTCACGCTGTCATCGGAATAGACCTGATGGAACTGCCATACCGGGCATTTCTGAGGATCGCCTGCATCGTTCCGGCGCACTCGTGCCGGATCGGTTGGCATGGTACGAATTTTTTTGGCTACCGAATCGAGGTCTTCACGCAGGGCAATGGTGTTGTTGTAGGACTTGGACATTTTCTGGCCGTCCAGTCCAGGCATCTTGGAAGCTTCGGTTAGCAGTGCTTCCGGCTCGGCCAGGATCATGCGGCCGCCGCCTTCGAGGTAACCGAACAGGCGTTCACGGTCACCCAACGACAGATTCTGCGCGTCATTTAGGATGGCACGCGCAGACTCCAGTGCTGATTCTTCGCCCTGTTCCTGATAAGCAGTACGCATTTCCTGGTACAGCTTGGCTTTCTTGCCGCCCAGTTTCTTGATCGCGGCTTGGGCTTTTTCCTCAAAACCGGTCTCGCGGCCGTAAAGATGATTGAAGCGGCGGCATATCTCGCGCGTGAATTCGATGTGCGGAACCTGGTCCTCTCCCACCGGCACAAGATTGGCACGATAAATGAGAATGTCCGCGCTTTGCAGCAGCGGATAGCCGAGAAAACCATAGGTGGAAAGATCCTTGTCGGAAAGTTTTTCCTGCTGGTCCTTGTAGGTCGGCACGCGCTCAAGCCAGCCCAGTGGCGTCATCATCGACAACAGCAGATGCAGCTCGGCATGTTCGATCACGCGCGACTGAATGAAAAGGGTGGCCTGCGACGGGTCCACCCCGGCAGCCAGCCAGTCCACCACCATGTCCCAGACGTTCTGGCTGATCACTTCGGGGGTATCGTAGTGCGTTGTCAGCGCATGCCAGTCGGCCACGAAGAACAAACATTCATGCTCATGCTGCAACTTCAGCCAGTTTTTGAGCACGCCGTGGTAATGGCCAAGGTGAAGACGCCCGGTTGGGCGCATGCCGGAGAGTACGCGGTTGGCAAACATGGTCAGTTAAGCAAAATGGAAATCAGCGAGATGAGCGTTTGATCGGACACGCCTGTAAACAAGGTTGAAAGCTTGAAGACCAGCCCGATCAGCGGCCACATCAGGGTGCCGAGCAGTCCGGTAAGCATCAGTGCGATCAGGATATAAAAACCGAAAGGCTCGACCCTGGAAAGCATCCGTGCAGGGCCGTATGGCAATAGACTGACCGCAATGCGCCCACCATCCAGCGGCGGAATTGGCAAAAGGTTCAATGCGGCGAGCATGGCATTAATCAATATGCCTGCAGCGCCCATGAGCATCAGCGGCAAACCAAACGCGCCGCCCAGAATTTGCCCAACCTGAATCATAGCGCCCCAGAATATCGCCATTAACAGATTGCTTGCCGGCCCGGCAGCCGCTACCCAAAGCATGTCCCGCTTGGGGTGCCGAAGCGCGCTGAAATTAACCGGAACAGGTTTGGCCCAGCCGAACAAAAACATCGGCCCGCCAGACAGCTTGCTCATTAGAATCAGGAAAAGCGGCAGGCCGATGGTACCGACCGGGTCAATGTGCTTGAGCGGATTGGCGGTCACGCGACCTAACATCCAGGCGGTCTTGTCGCCAAATTTCATTGCCACAAAACCATGCGCGGCCTCGTGCAGGGTGATGGCAAAAATCACTGGGATGGCGAATACGGCAATTTTCTGTATCAGTGTCAGATCCATATCAGGCCTCAAATGGGGTGGGATCGCCCTTGCCATAACGCAGCACGCG
>JAHENE010000297.1 GCA_024643305.1 Thiobacillaceae bacterium
GACTTGAACCATCCGTCGCGTATGAAGCCGGGAATGGCATCCTGTTTGATTGCCAGTTCGGGCACCCACCATGAGTGGATCACGTCACCCGCAGTCAACAGCACACGCACCTTCTTTCCAACCGGAACCACCAGAGGCTCATCCACTTCCAGGAGGTAATGTTCGCCCTTGGCCTCTTTATTTTCGATTTGCTCACGCGGAGTAGAAAGCGTGCTAAAAAACTTCACGCCGTCTTTAAGGTAATCGTATTCCCACTTCCACTGATAGCCGGTGACCTTGATGGTCATATCCGGATTGGAGGTGTCCTTCATCTCCAGCACGGCTTTGGTGGCCGGATAGGCCATGCCGATGAGGATAAAGAAGGGGATGATGGTCCAGATGATTTCCACGGTGGTGCTTTCGTGAAAATGCGCCGCCTTGTGGCCAACGGATTTGCGATGCTTCCAGATGGAGTAGAACATCGCGCCAAACACCACGAAGAAAATGACCAGACACACCAGATTGATCATGGTGTGAAGGTCATAGACATCCCTGGCTAGAGCAGATTGCGGCTCCCGCATATTCAGTTGATAACTTGCCCACACGGAACCCGAGATCGCGATCCCGGTCAGGGCAGCCAGCGTTTTGCCGAGCATGCTTCTTTTCATGTCTTCCCCATCCTCCTCAAAGTTAAATGCCGTTTGTTTTATTGGCCTGACCTAAGCCAGGCTTGCAATTCTTCAGCCAGTTCCAGCCGCGCTTCATCTGTCAGGAACAAACCCAATTCTGTTTCTCGCCCATGCGAGCGCAAGGCCAGCCCTACCCTTCCGCCTTGCTTTTTTCCATCCCTAACCAGTTGCACCCAGTGACAGTTGAAAGACCGTCGCACCAGTTGCTCCCCTTGCCTGTGTTCGACAAAAATTTCGTCGCCACAAATATCTACCGACTCATAATCCCCGCTGCGCCTGCCCAGAGAGTCGAAAGCCCAAGCCAGCACCCCGATCTCAAATCCCGCAAAGGGCAGTACCAGCCAGTACCCAAGGTATCCAAAAGCAGATGCGATGAGCAGCGTCGAGGCAGCAATCATCCCGAACACACATTTCCGATCCCCCGGCGTCATCGAGCAATTCGGCCTTGAGTAGAAGGAAAAACAACCCTTCTCTTTATGGGGGTATGTGTTCAGCGCCAGCGGCATCAATGACCCAACCTGCGACAAATTGCCACGGAATGTACACCTGTTCACCCTTTGCGGGCAAGCTAAGCACTCACTTAACTAATTGATTTGTTAATTAAATATATTTATTTTTGCGTATTCTGATTTACTAATGAACAAGGCCCTAAGTCGCTCAGAATCAAGAAGCTGACACCGGCAGGGTGATAACTGACCTCCCTTGCCAGTGAATATCGCCCAAGCGGGGTGAGCATAAAATACTACTTAAAGCAGTAAGGTTTTCGTCCATTTCCGCCATATCCGGATCAATCCGGTTTGCTACCCATCCAGCCAGCGTCAAACCGCGCCTTCTGATCGCTTCGGCGGACAGCAGTGCATGACTGATGCAACCCAACCGCATGCCTACTACCAAGATCACCGGCAACTTCAGCCGCACGGGAATCTGGTCCATTCCGGATTTACCATCAAATGGCACCAGGAAGCCCCCGGCGCCTTCCACCACCACCACATCTGAGAGTTTTAGAAGTTCAGCATACGCATTTTCGATCACGCCCAAATGCATCGTTATCCCACTTTTTTGTGCGGCAAGATGCGGAGCGATGGCAGGCTCGAAACAATAGGGATTAACCTGTTCCTGCGGCATCTGCACGTTTGAAGCCGCCATCAGCAGGCGCACGTCCGCATTCACGCCATCCGCATCCACACCTGCAGCCACCGGCTTCATCACTGCAACGCGCAAGCCCTTCTCTTTAAGCGCCTCGACCAGCAGGCAAGCAACGTGTGTCTTGCCAACGCCGGTGTCGGTACCAGTAATAAAGAAACCGCGTGAAGGAGGAAGTTGGAAAGAAGCAGGATTCAAAGCAGACCTGCCTTGCGGCGTTCAATATTGAATTGAATGATTTGACGACCGTCTTCGAGGCGGCTCTTGTCGCCCGCCCAGGCATGCCCGTAGATGACCTCGAAACTTGCGGGAATACGCCCATCCTTGCGGTAGGTTTCGTAGACCTGTTCCAGTCTGCTCCAGGCAGACTTACCCATCAATCCTCGCGGCCGATCCGTTGCGGCATTGTGTGCGCCCAAGCCTTTTAGATCCAGCATCAGAGATTTGAGGTCAGCGTAAGTAAGCGTGAGCACCTCCATTTCCATGACAGGGTGCTGGAAACCAGCATGCACCAGCATGTCACCGATGTCATGCATGTCCACAAATCGGCTGACGTGGTTGCCACCATCCACCTGCGCAAAGGCCTGGCGCAATTCCTTCAGCGTATCCGGTCCAAAGGTGGAGAAAAGCAGCAGCCCGTTGGGAGCGATTGCTCGATGCAATTCCCTGAACGCAGCTTCCGGTTCACTTGCCCATTGCAGGGCAAGACTGGACCAGATCATGTCGATGCTCGATTTTTTGAGCGGAAGTCGTTCTATGTCGGCACAGAGATAATGAATCAACGGTGCACTGCGAAAGCTGAGGCCCCGAACAATCCCTTCCAGCCACGAAACCGGTGCGGTTTTCATGCGCGCGGCTTCCAGCATGGAATGAGCGATATCCAAGGCAATCACCT
>JAHENE010000298.1 GCA_024643305.1 Thiobacillaceae bacterium
TCGTCGCCACCTGCCGGAAATACGCCAAGGGCTTTCTTTTGCAGCCGGACACTCAGTAGGACTGACCTTTGTGCCACACCTGACCCCACTGATTCGCGGCATTCATGCCACGCTGTATGCAAAATTGACCAAGGAAGTGGATTATCAGGCGCTGTACGAACAGCGCTATGCCGGTGAGCCATTTGTCGATGTGCTGCCGGCGGGCTCACATCCGGAAACCCGCTCAGTGCGGGGCGCCAATGTCTGCCGCATTGCCCTTCATCGTCCGCAAGGTGGGGATGTGCTGGTGGTGCTTTCCGTGATCGACAATCTGGTCAAGGGCGCGGCGGGGCAGGCCGTGCAGAATATGAATCTACTGTTTGGATTGCCTGAAACGACCTCGATAGATGACATTGGCCTGCTCCCCTAAGTGTCCAAAAATGCGGGAACTTCCTTATTGGAAACAAGGTCTTTGCTTGACTGGCCCCGTCCTTTAAGGATAATTGAAGGCTAATTTACTCAGGAGTACCCCATGAATGCCATGACCGAGACCCCGCTGAACTTTACCGACAGCGCGGCCAACAAAGTGAAGAGCCTGATCGATGAGGAAGGCAATCCGGATCTCAAGCTGCGCGTATTCGTTACCGGTGGCGGCTGCTCCGGCTTCCAGTATGGCTTTACCTTTGACGAAGTGCAGAACGATGACGATACCGTGATGCAGAAAAACGGCGTTACTCTGCTGATTGATTCCATGAGCTTCCAGTACCTGGTGGGCGCGGAAATCGATTACAGTGAAGGCCTGGAAGGCGCACAGTTCGTGATCAAAAATCCGAATGCCACCACGACCTGCGGCTGCGGTTCCTCCTTCTCGGTCTGAGTTTTACGCATGGCCGAAAAAAAGGACTCTTGGCGAGTCCTTTTTTGTTGTCTTTGCATTGTGGGCCTAAGCTTTATCAGCCTCACGCCTCACGCCGGGTAAATCGCTCCCAATATGCGCGGGCCGCGTGCGCCGGTAACGGCAGGCAGATTGCCGGGTTTCCTTTCCAGGCACTGTTTTGCCAACCAAGCGAATGCGATTGCCTCCATCCAGTCAGGGTCTATGCCTAGTGCCGCGGTGGAGCGCACAGGCTTGCCTGCCAATTCGGCCAGCCGTTTCATTAGCGCAGCGTTGTGCACGCCACCGCCACAGACATAAAGCGCATCAAACCCTCTGCAATGTGCCTGCGCAGCTTCCACTATGCCGAGAGCCGTCAGTTCTAGGAGGGTGGCCTGAATATCTTCAGGCGCTTCACTTCCATTCAGATGGCTTTGCAGCCAGTCGGGATTGAACTGTTCGCGGCCGGCGCTTTTTGGCGGTGCTGCAGCGAAGAATTCGTGGGTCAATAGGCGGTTGAGCACATCGGGTAAAACTTTGCCGCTTGCAGCCCATACACCGCTTTCATCGACCGATTTCCCGAGGTGCTGAAGAATCCATGCATCCATCAGAAGGTTGCCAGGGCCACAATCGAAGCCGGTGATGTTTCCGTCGGCAGGAAGGTTGGTGAGGTTGGCTATGCCACCGATGTTGACGATAGCGCGGTGTTCATCGGCGGCGGACAAGAATGCAGCGTGAAAGGCGGGCACCAGAGGCGCACCCTGGCCGCCAGCTGCGATGTCGCGGCTGCGAAAGTCGACAATGCTGGTGATGGCGGTCAGCTCAGCCAAGCGAGCACCGCTTACCAGCTGGATTGTGTAGCCTGCTTCGGGGCGGTGGCGGATAGTTTGTCCATGGCAACCAATTGCTCTAATCCGGGCGTGTGGGGTACCTGTCTTTTCCAGCAGTCCATGAACAGTTTGGGCATAAAGGACGGCCAGTTCCTGAGCCAGAACATGCGCGAGATGAAGTTCATCAGGCTGGGGCAGATGCAAGCCGAGAAGGTGGGCCTTCAACTCTACAGCATAGGGCAGGTAATGCATGCCTATGAGTCTTGGTGTGGCGGTTTGAGCGAATTCGATGAGGACCGCATCCACCCCGTCCAGGCTGGTGCCGGACATGAGACCGATATAAAAATCGGACTCATGATGTTTTGCAGAAATCAATCGAGCGCTGCGAGATTGGTGCCGCTTAGCTGGCCGAGTCGCTCCACCCAGGTGGCCGTTTGCTGATTAAAGCGTGTTTTTTGCGCCAGTGGCAAAGGCGGTGAGCCGGGCAGTTTGACCGTAAGTGGATTTCGCGGCTGACCGGAGATGCGAACTTCATAATGCAGGTGTGGGCCGGTTGCGGTGCCGGTCATGCCGACATAACCGATGACTTCACCCTGAGAAACCGAGCGTCCTGGGCGCATACCTTTGGCAAATCCGCTTAGGTGGGCATAGTAGGTTTCGATTCCATTGCGGTGCCTAAGGATAACGATATTGCCGTAGCCACCCTTGCGGCCGGTAAAAGCAACGCTTGCTTCGCTGGTGGCCTTTACGCGAGCGCCGGTCGGGGCACCAAAATCCGTACCGGTATGGCGACGGGCGAAGCCTAGGACGGGATGCATGCGGGAGCCGCTGAAACCCGAAGTTACTCTTGAAAACTCCAATGGGGAACGCAAAAAACCTTTTGCCAGGGACTCGCCCTTGGGGGTGTAGTACTCTTCCCGACCGGATGGCGTGAGATAAAGTACGGCTTGATATGACTTGCCGGCGTTCACATATTCAGCCGAAAGGATTTTTCCTGTGCCCGTGGGCTCG
>JAHENE010000054.1 GCA_024643305.1 Thiobacillaceae bacterium
GTGTGGAACAGCCGCCGGAACCGCAACTGCCGCAAGTGCCAGACTCGCGCGCTTCAACCCAGGCCTTGCTGCCTTCGGTTTTCAGAACAATCGCGTGCTGCTCAAGCATTCCGATATCTCTTATCTCTATAAATTTTCAGCGCGGACGTGATCCATGGTCATCGGCTTCTTCATTTCTTCTGCACCGAGTTGGCTGTCTCCAGTAATGTTGCCGCCGGAACATCACCCACAGCTGTAATCTTGTGGCCGGCCACAGCCCTTGCGTAAATATTCATGGAACCTTCTGTCGACAGGCCTTCCATATAGGCATCATCCTCGGCAACAGGTTCGATAAAAACGGAAAAATTGCTGATGCCGTCGGAATATATCTTGTGCAGGACCGGGCTTTTCTTGCCGGGCAGCGCGCGCATGGACTCGAGGATGCTGGTGTAACCCGGGGGCAGGCTTATGGCCCAGCCGTCTTCCTGCGCAGTTGCGGCCAGCCCGGCTGCCTGCAGGCGCTTGCCAGCGGTATGAATGTCAAACAATGCCTTGTCCGGCTGTTTACCTATTTCCACTTCCGAGAAAACAAATATTGAAATTGGCGTTCCGCGGTTGTCCAGCATTTGCGTCTTGAGCGGCAGTGATGTGGCGCGATCCATCCAGACCATGTAGCTGTTGCGGTATTGATCGCGCGGCTCCAGGATCACGACCTGGCATTCTCTTCCGGCAACCTTCTCATTGGCACCCATCCTCAAAATGTAATATCGAGACAGTTGCTCCGGATCCCCCGGCACGACAGCCGGGAAAAAGCGCTGCACCGCGCTCTTGTCGACCCGCACCGTCTTGCCGTCGGCGAGATGGCAATAGACGTCGTCATTGATCCGGATGAACTCGCGATGCGGACCATCCAGCACCTCGATTTTCTGGCGCTCGCTCCTGCCGTCCACGCGATGCGAAACTCGCAGCACTTCCGTGCGTTCGCCATGCTCGTATACATAATTTCCGGAGTAGTTGAGCTGCTGTGCAGCACGGTTGGCATTTGTCAGCCATTCAACCGCATCTGCCGCGTGTGCAAATTGCGCTCCGACTACCAGCAAGCCAACAAATATGGCAGGGGGCAGGATGACGCGAACACTCATTTAGCCGGCTCTTCCAGAGTCATCACCGCGCGCTGATACGGCGAAGCCACCGCCACCGGAGAGAATTCCTGGTGCGCCACGAGATAGGGAGCCATCTGCGCCTCCATGCTCTGCCTTGACGCCTTATCCTGCGCCAATTGCAGGCCGCCAGTATCTTGGCCGGGCATCAGCGCAACAACTGACACCACCGCAAGCGAAGCGGCAAGCGCCATGATTGCGGGCGCGGTGTAGCGGCGCAAGCGCGGCGCCAGGACGGTGGGTTCGGCTGCCAAACGCTCGCTGAAGGTTTGACTGAAATGCGGGGAAAGCATGCTGGATCCGCGCATCGCATCACCGATGTCGTGGTAAAGCGCCCAGCGTTCCCTCGCCCGCGCATCATGGCAAAGCCGCTTGACCATGTCCTCGCGTTCGTGGCCAGTTGCTTCCCCGTCCATCAGTTCAGACAGCCAGTCGGCCGTCGCGTCTTCTACCAGTTCATGTTTGTGCGGAGTTTTCATGATCACCACCTCTTGTCTTTTCCGGTGCCCAGCATGGGGCGAATTTTTTCCGCTATGGCCTCGCGCGCACGAAAAATCCGCGAGCGCACGGTGCCAATCGGACAATCCATCATCTGCGCGATTTCTTCATAAGAC
Source organism: Thiobacillaceae bacterium (assembly GCA_024643305.1). Taxonomy (GTDB): domain Bacteria; phylum Pseudomonadota; class Gammaproteobacteria; order Burkholderiales; family Thiobacillaceae; genus UBA6918. The sequence continues at coordinate 1,754 of JAHENE010000054.1, forward strand.
AGGCCTTCAATTTCGCGCAAGGTTATTGCCGTCCTCAATTCTTCTGGCAACGCATCAACCGCTTTGTTCACCGCTTCTGCAATCTGTTTGGTTTGCAGTTCGGCATCGGGCGTTGCGATGTCGCGCAGAAGTTCTGCTTCTTCAAAGCCCTCGGCTTCTTCGGCGTTGAACTCAGTCGACGTTGGCGCCCGCCGTCCACGCGCCACCAAATAATTCTTGGCTGTATTGACCGCAATGCGGTACAGCCAGGTATAAAACGCACTTTCGCCGCGAAACTGCGGAAGCGCACGATAGGCCTTGATGAAGGACTCCTGTGTAATGTCCTCAATCTCGGCCGGGTCGCGCACCATGCGCGACAGCAGGCGAGCGAGCTTGCGCTGGTATTTCATCACCAGCAGTTCAAAAGCCCGCTTGTCGCCTTTTTGCGCACGTTCGACCAGTTCCTGGTCAAGTTCGCGATCCACAGTTCCCCCTGACTACATCGTTATATTGCTTAGTATATGCGAGCGTGCTCTGGCAATTCCGACATACCGGCGCAAAAAAAGTTCAGTCAGGCTGCTACACCAGGCCGCCAAGCCCCGGTTCCGTAGGATAATTGGCGGATCATGCATAGCAGCGAAGTCCTTATCATTGGCAGCGGCCTGGCCGCCCTGACCACAGCACTGCACCTGGCGGAGCACAAGCGCGTCACTATTCTTACCAAACGCGAATTGCTGGATGGCGCTAGCGCCTGGGCGCAAGGCGGCATTGCCGCGGCGCTGGACACTCATGACACCGAGGAGTCCCATATCCGCGACACCCTGGTGGCGGGGGCCGGCCTGTGCGACGAAAACGTCACCCGCTTTGTGGTGGGCCAGGCCAGGGAAATGGTCAACTGGCTGGTCAACCAGGGCGTTGCGTTTACGCGGGATGAAGCATCAACTGCTTACCACCTGACTCGCGAAGGCGGGCACAGCGAGCGGCGCGTCGTGCACGCCGCAGACGCCACCGGGCGCGCGGTGCAAACCTCGCTGGCCGACCGCATCCGCAACCACCCCAATATCACCCTGCTGGAAAATTACCTGGCCATCGACCTCATCACCGGCAGGCACACCGGCGAAGATGAACGTCGGGTGTATGGCGTATATGCGCTGAACAACGCCACCGGCAAGGTGGAAACCTTCTCCGCAGGCTACGTGGTACTTGCCACCGGCGGTGCCGGCAAGGTCTATCTCTACACCACCAACCCGGACACCGCCACAGGCGACGGCATCGCCATGGCCTGGCGCGCGGGTTGCCGGGTGGGCAACATGGAATTCATCCAGTTCCATCCCACCTGCCTGTACCAGCCGCAAGCCAAGTCCTTCCTGATTACTGAAGCGCTACGTGGCGAAGGCGGGTTGCTCAAATTGCCGGATGGCGAACGCTTCATGCCCGAGTACGACTCACGGGCCGAACTTGCACCGCGCGACATCGTGGCCCGCGCCATCGACTACGAAATGAAAAAACGCGGCCTGGATTGCGTTTATCTCGACATTTCGCACAAGCCTGCGAAATTCATCATCGAGCATTTCCCCAACATCTTCCGCCAGCTTTCGGAATGGGGCATCGACATGACCCACGAGCCCATCCCCGTGGTGCCGGCCGCGCACTATACCTGCGGCGGCGTGGTTTCGGACATGTGGGGCTGCACGGATTTGTGCAATCTGTATGCGGTCGGCGAGGTTGCCTTCACCGGCCTGCACGGGGCCAATCGCCTGGCTTCGAATTCGTTGCTGGAATGCCTGGTTTTCGGCCGCGCCGCCGCCCGGCACATTCTGGAAAACTCGCCTTCGGTTTCCGAGAGCATTCCCGAATGGGACGAATCGCGTGTTACCGATGCCGACGAGGAGATTGTGATTTCTCACAACTGGGCAGAATTGCGCCGCTTTATGTGGGACTATGTTGGCATCGTGCGCACCAACAAGCGGCTGGCACGTGCGGCGCACCGCATTCGTTTGTTGCAGGATGAGATCGACGAGTTCTATCAGAACTTTCGTGTGACGCATGATCTGATTGAACTGCGCAACCTGGTGATGACGGCGGACCTGATCGTTCGTTCCGCCATGCTGCGCCGCGAGAGCCGCGGCCTGCACTTCAGCCGCGATTACCCGGAAATGCTGCCGGTAGTCGGCAACACCATCATCAACCCGCGTCCCGGACTCGTCTGCCCGGGTGTATGCGAAGTCTTGATGCCTGAGATGTAAAGCTTGGTAAGCGAGTTTCTGCTAAGCCAACTCACTTCATCCAGACATGCGACTCCGTTTCAACAATCTTGCCGTCCTCGATGATCGAGTTGACACTCTGAACCAGGGCGCCCGGCTGCCCGGGTACGGGTACCGGTTCTTTCAAATCTGAGTAGACCCTGATTTCCATTGTTTCACTCGCTATCTGATAGTTGTATTGAACCTGCACCGGAATGATTTCGGAACGCTCGAGATTCCTGTCAAATGTCCTGAGCTCGCCGCGATCAACTGCTTCCAGGTAGGCATTCAAAATGGATTGCGCCCCTGCGATATGCGGCCGATTTGGGTCCAGCGGGCAATAGGTTCCTTTCGCCGCGTAACCGCTGGTAAAGAAGCTGATCGCCAATATCAGCGGAATGAAATAGGTTTTGCGCATAGATCTTGCCTTCGTTAATCAGCAGATTTTTTACAAGCCTAATTTTAAAAAGCGAATAAGTAAAATCAAAAAATGCCGAACGAGCGACACAGTGTGACTATGGTTGGCTACCCCATCTCAGCCAGACCTTAAGCTTTCTCAAACCATCTGCCTCTGCACTGTCGGGAAACAGCAACAATCTTTTTGCCTTGCCGCCTTTTGGCACAAACACCACGCTGACAAACCATGGCAGCACCACAGGTTGTTTGATAACCTCCGCCGCCCGCCATTCACCTTCTAGTATTTCGACTTGCCCAGACTGCGTAATGCGTACAGCACCTGTGGCCCTTGAATTCTCTCGCCATGACCAAACCATGCTGGCAATAACAATTGCTGTCATCATGAGCTTTACCCAAGCCGCCATGGCTGCCAGCCAGATACCCGCAAGCGCGAGGCCATGTGCCCCAGCCAGCACCTGCACATAAATCCGTGATGGCCTAAGGGTCAGTTCCAGCGGCAGAAACATGTAGAATTTCCGGCATTCATTCAAGGATTGCACCACCATGATTACCATCTGGCAAGATTTTCTGTCCCAACAGGGTGCGCGCATAGCTGATGGCCGCGTACAGGATTTCGGCAAATCCGCCGAAGAGCTGGCCGCTGCGCAAAATGGCACCGTGATGGCGGATCTTTCGCAACTGGGTTTGCTGGCCTTCTCCGGCGAGGACACCGCCGAGTTCCTGCAAAGCCAGTTTACCAATGACGTGCGCGGCCTCTCTGCCGATGGCGCGGCCTGGAACGGCTACTGCTCGCCCAAGGGGCGCATGCTGTCCAATTTCCTGATGTGGAAAAACGGCGCGGATACCTGTTTACAGATGTCGGGCGACATACGCGAAGCGGTATTGAAGCGCCTGAAAATGTTTGTGCTGCGTTCCAAGGTCAGCGCGCGCGATGCCACCGATGAAACGGTGCGTTTGGTGCTGGCAGGGCCGCAGGCGGCTGCAGCCATTAGCGAAGCCGGTCTGCCAATCCCCGCCGGCATCATGAAAACCCAGGCCAACGAACAAGGCCTGACCGTGCGCATTGGCGAAGACAAGTTCGTGCTCTCCATCGCCCCGGAAAAAGCCGCTGCCATCTGGACCACGCTTGCCAAACATGCCACCCCCGTTGGCACCGCGGTATGGGACTGGCTGAGACTCTCCAACGGCATTCCCATGATCACTGCCGCTACGCAGGAAGAATTCGTGCCGCAGATGGTCAACTGGGAAGTGGTGGGTGGCGTCAGCTTCCAGAAGGGTTGTTACCCCGGCCAGGAAATCGTCGCGCGCACACAGTATCTGGGCAAGCTCAAACGCCGCATGTACCTCGCGCATGTATCCAGCAATGAAGCGCCCATAGCCGGCGACAACCTTTACACGCCAGACATGGAAGGCCAGTCCTCCGGCATGGTGGTCAACGCAGCACCGGCCCCAGGCGGCGGCTTTGACTTGCTTGCTGTGGCGCAGATCGAAAGCGTGGCATCGATGCAACCTATCCATCTGAAAGCCGTGGATGGCCCAGTGCTGACGCTCAAGGCACAGCCCTACACACTGCCCTGACCCAAGCTTGCACCACTACTACATCTATTACCGCATCAACGAGAAAGACGCAGGCGAGGCTGAGACCCTGGTTCGCAGCATGCAGGCGCGTCTCGCCTGTCGCAGCGGCGTTTCCGGGCACTTGCTGAAAAAGCGCGACGAGCCGGGCTTGTGGATGGAAGTGTACGAAGAAGTAAGCGATCCCCAAGGGTTCGAGCGCCTGCTCAACCAGGCCGTAGACGAGTTCGACCTCGACATATTCATCGAAGGCGCGCGCAAAATGGAATGTTTTATCGGGGAAGCGGCCCAGCCGCCCGTTTGCACGCAGGATTCCGGGATGAGTCGGTGACGCTTCAAGCGTCCAAGATCTCACGAAATGGGGGTTTCCGGTCCATACAGGTCAAACCGTACAGCAGGCATGAGGGAGTAAGATTTGTCACAATCGACTTAGGGAACTGTGCAACACATTTGATCTCTCAGAACAAAGCGCATTGCCGACAATATGAAACAAAACCTTGCCAGCCTCCTTCTGCCGCTCAGCCTTTTAACCGGCTGCGGCATGGTCGGGCCAAATTACCAGGCGCCGACCCCAGTTACCCCCGCAAGCTGGAATCTGCCAAGCACCCGCGAAGGTAGTAGCCGGCCTGAAGCCGCCGGCGACCTGAGCCGCTGGTGGGCTGCACTCAATGATCCACTTCTTACCCAACTGGTTGAACAGTCTTTGCAATCCGGCCCCGATATACGCAGCGCGCAAGCCAGATTGCGCTAGGCCCGTGCCCGGCGCGATGTCGCAACCGCGGGACAATTCCCTACAGTGACTGGCTCAGCCACCGCCAGCCGCGACAAGTCCAGTTCAGAAAGCGGCAGCGGTGCGACACGCAATTCTTTCAGCGCCGGTTTCGACGCGAGTTGGGAGCTGGATGTGTTCGGCGGTATCAGGCGCAATGTCGAAGCAGCCGAAGCCGATCTTCAATCAAGCGAAGCCAGTTTGCATGACACCCAGGTTTCGCTCGCAGCGGAAGTGGCGCTCAATTATGTGGAACTGCGCACTTACCAAGTCCGTCTTGGAATTGCGCGCGACAATCTGGCTAGCCAGGCGGAGACGCTGCAGATCACCGAGTGGCGTGCCCAGGCCGGGCTTGTCGGCAGCCAGGATGTTGAACAGGCACGTACCAACTACGAACAAACCCGGGCCCAGATCCCCAGTATGGAAACCGGTCTGGCTCAAACAGAAAATAGTCTCGCCGTATTGCTCGGCATGACGCCTGGCAGCCTGCATGAACAGCTTTCCGCTAAGAGTGGATTGCCGGAAGCGCCTGAAAATATTGCCATCGGCATTCCTGCTGATACTTTGCGGCAACGCCCTGATGTAAAAATCGCTGAACGCAAGCTGGCAGCAGAAACCGCGCGCGTCGGCGTGGCCGAGGCCGCGCGTTATCCAGGCTTCAATCTCGCTGGCTCAATCGGACTGGATGCGCTGACTCTGGGCGGACTCGGCAACAGCGGCGCAGGCGCCTATTCGCTGCTCGCGGGGATCAGCGGGCCGATCTTCGATGCCGGGCGTTTGCGTGCGCAAGTCGAGATTCAGGATGCCGTACGCGAGCAGGCGCTGGTGAATTACGAACAGACTGTCCTCACCGCCCTGGAGGATGTGGAAAATGCCCTGATTGCCCTGGCCCGCAGTCGGGAGCGCGAACAGGCTCTGGCGAACGCTGCCGAATCTGCGCGCAACGCCGCCCTGCTGGCACGACATCAATACAGTGCTGGGCTGATCGATTTTCAGTCTGTGCTGGATACCGAACGAAGCGTGCTGTCTGTTGAAGACAGCCTTGCGAGTACCCGCGCCGACAATATTTCGGCACTTATTCGTTTGTACAAGGCTCTGGGCGGCGGCTGGTCGCCGCCCGAAAATCAATCTCGGCGCGGCGGCTGGTCGCCTCAGAGCGAAATCAATACAGCCAGCAAGGAAGCCACATGACGACTCCATCCAAACGCTCCGCGAACCAGCCTGAGGCCATAAAAAAACTTCTTGGTGACAAGACTCATGGATTGCTCTCCAGCCGATGGTTCTGGCTGGCCGGTGCGATTCTGCTGGCGCTTACCATTGTCGGCTTGCTGCTTCTTGGATCTGGCGGGAAGGGGAATGCACCGGGTTACTTAACCGAAACGGTGAACACTGGCAGGCTGGAGGTCACGGTTTCCGCCACCGGCAACCTGCAACCTACCAACCAGGTGGACGTCGGCAGCGAACTGTCGGGCATCATCGATACGGTCTCGGTGGACATCAATGATCGGGTAAAGAAAGGCCAGGTGCTTGCGCAACTGGATACCTCCAAGCTGAAAGATCAGATCGCCAAGTCACGTGCCGCGCTGGTCTCGGCCGAGGCGTCAGTGCGGCAGGCTGAAGCAACCGTAACCGAATCGAACGCCAACCTGCAGCGCCTGCAAGATGTATTCAGGCTTTCCGGCGGAAAGGTGCCCTCCAAGGCAGAGATGGAAACTGCCGAAGCAACGTTGGCACGTGCGCAGGCAAACCTGGCCAGCGCAAAGGCAAGCGTTGTCCAGGCACAAGCCTCCTTAAGTTCCGACGAAACCAGCCTCGCCAAAGCTTCCATACGCTCGCCCATCCATGGCGTAGTGCTGGCTAGAAAGGTGGAGCCGGGCCAGACCGTGGCCGCATCACTGCAGGCACCCGTGCTTTTCACCTTGGCAGAAGATCTGGCCAAGATGGAGTTGCAGGTGAACGTGGACGAAGCCGACGTCGGCCAGGTCAAGAAAGGACAGCAGGCAACATTCACCGTCGATGCCTATGCCGGCCGAAAATATCCCGCCAGCATCAGCCGGGTCAGCTATGGTTCCCAGGTTACCGAGGGTGTGGTCTCCTACCCCACTGTGCTGAACGTCAGCAATGACGATTTGAGCCTTCGTCCCGGCATGACCGCCACGGCAGAAATAACCACCGCCACCCGGGAAAATGCACTGCTGGTACCCAATGCCGCCTTGCGTTTCACCCCGCCCCCCGCCAATGCCAAAAAACCGGCCTCCGGCGGTATCCTGGATTCCCTGTTGCCGCGCATGCCACGCACCACCGGCACCAGGGCGCCGCGCAACGGCGGTGAAAAAGACGGTACCAAAAAGGTATGGGTACTCAAGGATGGCCAGCCCGTGCAGGTAAAGATCAAGACTGGGCTGACCAACGGCCGCATGACCGAAGTACTGTAAGGCGAACTCACCCCCGGCATGCAAGTCATCACCGACACCATGACGCCAGCCAAATGAGCGAAGCCGCAAGTCCGGCGCCGTTAATCCGGCTCTCCGCCATCACCAAGACCTACGGCCATGGGCAGGCGGCCTTTCAGGCGCTGCGCGGCGTGAATCTGCATATCGAGGCCGGTGATTTCGTCGCCATCATGGGGCCGAGCGGTTCGGGCAAGTCCACGGTGATGAATATCCTCGGCTGTTTGGACACCCCCACCACCGGCAGCTACTGGTTCGAGGGCATGCAGGTGGAAAAACTTTCGCGCAACCAGCGCGCCCTGTTGCGCAGAAACTATCTCGGCTTCGTGTTTCAGGGCTTCAATCTGCTTTCGCGCACCACAGCCCTGGAAAACGTGGAACTGCCCCTGCTTTATCGAGGCGAGCCCGTCGCTTCACGCCATGCCGCAGCAAGTGAAGCATTGGAGGCCGTCGGCCTCAAGGGTTGGGAACACCACACGCCTGCAGAACTCTCCGGCGGCCAGCAGCAGCGTGTGGCCATCGCCCGCGCCATCGTCACCCGACCTGCCGTACTACTGGCCGACGAGCCAACCGGTAACCTGGATACCAAAACCAGCCACGAAATCATGGAACTGATTACCGGGCTGAATCAGGAACGAGGCATCACCGTGCTGATGGTGACGCACGAGCACGACATTGCTGCTTGCGCACGACGTACGGTGCACTTCGTCGACGGCATGGTGGGCAGCGACGAGACCAGCGGGGGG
>JAHENE010000055.1:0-1298 GCA_024643305.1 Thiobacillaceae bacterium
AGAGGCACGCCCAGATCAGCCAGTTTGTCCAGATTCTTCAACAAGGCGAGATTGTGCGCCAGCGTCTTGCCAAAACCAAATCCCGGATCGATCACCATCCTGGACCGTGCCAGGCCTGCAGCCTCACAGGCAGCAATACGGCCAGCAAGAAACTCGCGAACTTCAGCCACAACGTTTTCGTAGCGCGGTGTTGCTTGCATGGTTTGCGGGTCTCCCTGCATGTGCATCAGGCACACGGCCACGTTCGATTTTGCCACGACACCCATAGCGCCCGGCTCGCGCAACGCCATGACATCGTTAACCATTGCCGCGCCGGCCTTGATCGCTTCCTGCATCACGCGCGGTTTGCGCGTATCCACCGACACCGCCAGCCCCCGGACTGACAGCGCCTCGATAACTGGCAGCACACGACGCAATTCCTCATCCACAGAAACCGGTGCCGCACCGGGGCGGGTGGACTCTCCACCCACATCCAGAATATCAGCGCCTTGTTCAGCCAACGCCAATGCATGCTCAATGGCCTGTCTGGAATCCTGCAGACGTCCCCCATCGGAAAAGGAATCCGGAGTAACGTTGACCACACCCATGATGAGCGGGCGGGTAAGTTCAAAGTGGAATTTCCCGGCAATAAGCTGCGACATAGGGTCAAAAGCGAAGGGCCCCGCAGGGCCCTTTCGCTGGTTCATTATCAGGCTTCCTGCGCGGGTTCGATAGTGGGCGCAGGCGCACTCGGTTTATTGTCCCCGGGTGGCTTGGGTTGTGTGCTCGGCGGATGGGGCGGACGCGGGCTGCGGCCATCCATGATGTCATCTATCTGCTCGGCATCAATGGTTTCCCACTCCAGCAGCGCCTTGGTCATGGCCTCAATCTTGTCGCGGTTGTCCTCAATGATCTTGCGCGCACGCGCATACTGCTCATCGACGATGCGGCGGATTTCGGTATCCACTTTCTGCATGGTGGCCTCGGACACATTCTTGTGCGTTGTGATGGAGCGACCTAGGAAAACCTCACCCTCATTTTCGCCATACACCATCGGCCCCAGTGCATCGCTCATGCCCCACTGAGTAACCATGCGGCGCGCCATTTCGGTGGCGCGCTCGAAATCGTTGCTGGCCCCAGTGGTCATCTGGTGCATGAATACTTCCTCAGCAATGCGCCCGCCAAACAGCACGGCAATGGTGGATAGCAGACGCTCCTTGTCCATGCTGTAGCGGTCTTCCGTCGGCAGTTGCATAGTCACGCCCAGCGCACGGCCGCGCGGGATGATGGTGACCTTGTGTACCGGATCGGTCTTGGGC
>JAHENE010000055.1:1308-9858 GCA_024643305.1 Thiobacillaceae bacterium
AGCAGTTTCGCCACTACCGCATGGCCGGACTCGTGATACGCCGTATTGCGGCGCTCTTCCTCCGGCATGACGATGGAGCGGCGCTCGGCGCCCATGATGATCTTGTCTTTGGCACGCTCGAAGTCGTCCATGTCGACCAGGCGCTTGTTGCCGCGGGCAGCGAACAGCGCAGCTTCGTTGACCAGATTGGCCAGATCGGCGCCGGAGAAACCCGGCGTGCCACGCGCGATGATGTCGGCCTTCACGTCCGGTGCCACAGGCACCTTGCGCATATGCACCAGCAAAATTTGCTCGCGGCCGCGAATGTCCGGCAGTGGAACCACAACTTGGCGGTCGAAGCGGCCCGGACGCAGCAGTGCGGGGTCGAGGACATCGGGACGGTTGGTGGCGGCAATCACGATGACACCAGCATTGGCTTCAAAGCCATCCATTTCAACCAGCAACTGGTTGAGGGTCTGTTCACGTTCGTCGTTACCTCCGCCCAGACCAGCGCCGCGCTGGCGGCCGACGGCATCGATTTCGTCGATGAAGATGATGCAGGGTGCTGCCTTTTTGGCCTGTTCGAACATGTCGCGCACACGTGCCGCGCCCACGCCGACGAACATTTCCACGAAGTCGGAACCGGAAATGGAGAAGAACGGTACTTTGGCCTCACCGGCAATGGCTTTTGCCAGCAGTGTCTTGCCGGTGCCCGGGCTGCCCACCATCAGCACACCGCGCGGGATGCGCCCGCCCAGTTTCTGGAACTTGGAAGGATCCTTCAGGAATTCGACAAGTTCGGAAACTTCTTCCTTGGCTTCGTCGCACCCCGCCACATCGGCAAACGTAATCGAGTTGGTGGCTTCATCTAGCATGCGTGCCTTGCTTTTGCCAAAGGAAAACGCGCCACCACGACCACCGCCCTGCATCTGCCGCATGAAGAATACCCACACGCCGATCAAAAGCAGCATCGGGAACCACGAGATGAAAATGCTCATCAGCATGGACTGCTGCTGCTCGGGCTTAACTTCCACCTTGACGTTGTTCTTGAGCAGGTCCGAAGTCATCCAGATATCGCTATGCGGTGCATAGGTAACATAAGGCTTGCCGCCTTCGGTTAAGCCATGGATTACGTTGTCTTCAATCACGGCTTCCTTGATCTGCCCAGCCTTCACCTGTTCCATGAAATCCGAATATGGAATCGTTACCTGGCTGGCCTGTCGCGCCCCAAACTGCTGAAACACAGTCATCAAGATCACCGCGATGATGACCCAAATGGCAATATTCTTGAAAAGGTTGTTCAACTGCTGCTCCTAAGCGGCCCCATCGAGCCCAATAAGTCCAATTCTAGGCCTGTACCGGCCATCTAGCCAGATTTTAAACCCCTGGCAACCAGAAAGTTTTCCCGGCTTTCATCGCGCGATGCGTCAGGTTTGCGGATATTCACCTGTCGAAAAGCCTGTCTTGCCTTGCGCACAAAATCCTCGAATCCTGGCCCATGGAATACTTTAACGACAAATGCGCCTTCCGGCTTCAGCCATTGGACGGCAAAATCCAGCGCCAGTTCTGCCAATTCATAATGTTTGGCCTGGTCTGAATCCTTTACCCCTGACAAGTTGGGGGCCATATCAGATAAAACAAGGTCTGCTTTTTTGCCGTTCAAAGCCTCTTCCACCAAGGCCAGCCCTTCATCAGTGGTGAAATCCCCCTGTAACAGCACCGCCCCTGGCACTGGCTCCACCGGCAACAGATCGATACCGATCACCCGCCCTTTGTCGCCTACTTTCTTTGCCGTTACCTGGCACCAGCCGCCCGGCGCTGCGCCCAGATCGACTACGGTCATACCGGGTTTCAGCAAATGATCCCTTTCATCCAGGCCGATAAGTTTATAAGCCGCGCGTGAGCGATAGCCCTCTTTTTGGGCCAGCTTGACGAAAGGATCGTGAACATGGCGGTCCAGCCACCAGGCACGGCTTGTTTTGGGGCGTTTCATCGGTCAATGACTAGTATTCAGATAAAATCCGGTTTCACTAAAGAAAGATGCACCATGATCAAGCTCACTCCCGCCCAGCGGCAATACCTGAAAGGCCTCGCCCATCCGCTTTCCCCAGTGGTGATCATTGGGGAAAAAGGCTTGACTGATGCCGTGCTCAAGGAAACCGATGGGGCCTTGAAGGCACACGAACTCATCAAGATCAAGGCCGGTTCGGACGAGAAGGAAACCCGAGGGCAGTGGCTTGAACAAATCTGCCAGAGTCTGGGTGCAACCGCCGTACAGCAGATCGGCAAGGTTCTGGTGGTTTACCGACCGGCGGAAAAGCCGGTCATTCAATTGCCGCGGTAACGCCACACCAGGATCAGGCCGAGCACGCTTTCAACCAGATAGACCGCACTGGAAACGCCGTGCCATATGGCAAAGCGATCCCGAAACGCGCTTTCCATGACGGCCTGCGGCAGGGCTTGTTGCTTGAGGGCATGTATTACCGGCTGGATACCGAATAGCTGACCTGCAACGAGCAGCAGCATCGTCAAGACGATCCAGAAATAGGCCTGCTTCAGTGCTTGAAAGCCATATCTGCCCAGGCGATAGATCAGTAGATAGGCGCCAGCCACAATGCCCACCCAGGCAATCCATCTAAAGAACTCACCGGCCACATTGCCCGCGAGCTGGCGGTCAGCAATTTCGGCAAAGAGCGTGGGCGCGGCAATGCCGCCAATCGCCCAAAGCCCGCCCACCCACGTCACCAGCAGTACGGCTGCAAGACTCTCCGCAAAGTTTTTCATTTGTACACGATATCGAGAATTTCGTACTGGCGTACGCCCCCCGGTGCCTGCACATCGGCGGTGTCACCTTCATGCTTGCCGATCAGCGCACGCGCAATCGGCGAGGAAACAGAAATCTTGTTGGCCTTGATGTCGGCCTCGTCATCGCCCACGATCTGGTAAGTCACGGTATCGCCTGAATCGAGGTCTTCAAGTTCCACGGTTGCGCCAAAGACGATGCGGCCATCAGCATCAACTGTCTTGGGATCAATGATCTGTGCATTGGACAGCTTGCCTTCAATATCCTGAATGTGCCCCTCGATGAAGCCCTGGCGTTCCTTGGCGGCATCGTATTCGGCGTTTTCGGACAAATCACCTTGCGCGCGCGCTTCGGCAATCGCCTGGATCACAGCGGGACGCTGCACGCTCTTGAGGTTTTGCAACTCGGCCTTGAGCATTTCTGCGCCGTTGACGGTTAGGGGTACCTTGCTCACTGATCTGTTCCTTTACAGCGTGTTCTTGTGAAGCGCCTGCAAGGGGTAAACCTGCAGCTCTTGTGAATGCCCCATGCCCACGCAGGCGGCGCGCGCACCAGCCAGCGTGGTGAAGTAAGCAACACGACGTGCAAGGGCCTCGGCGCGAATGGCATATGAGTCCTTCACTGCACGCTTGTCGTCCACCACGTTGATGATCAGACTGACTTCGTTGTTCTTGATCATGTCGACGATGTTGGGTCGGCCTTCTGTCACCTTGTTGACGATGGTCACCGGCGTGCCGGCGTCAAGAATGGCCTGACCGGTGCCGCGCGTGGCCAGCACGGTAAAGCCCAACTCATGGAAGCCCCTGGCCAGTTCTGCCGCCTGCGGCCTATCCTGGCTACGCACGCTGATGAAAACCTTGCCTTTTGAGGGCAGGGTTTCGCCTGCTCCGATCTGGGATTTGACGAAAGCTTCGGCAAAAGTTTTGCCCACACCCATGACTTCGCCGGTGGATTTCATTTCCGGCCCCAGCATGGGATCAACACCCTGAAACTTGCGGAAGGGGAAGACCGCTTCCTTTACCGAGTAATACGGCGGGATGCGCTCAGTTGTCATGTTCTGGCTAGCCAGAGACTGGCCGGCCATGCAGCGCGCCGCAACCTTGGCCAATGGTGCGCCAATGGCCTTGGACACAAATGGCACCGTACGCGAGGCGCGCGGGTTTACCTCCAGTACATAAATAGTGTCGCCCTGAATGGCAAATTGCACATTCATCAAACCTACGACATTGAGCGCCTTCGCCATTTCCACGGTCTGGCGGCGCAGTTCGTCCTGAGTCGGCTTCGAAAGACTGTAAGGCGGCAGCGAACACGCCGAGTCGCCCGAGTGCACGCCTGCCTGTTCGATATGCTGCATGATGCCGCCGATCAGCACATCTTTGCCATCCGAAAGCGCATCGACATCAACCTCGATGGCATCATCCAGGAAGCGGTCCAGCAGTACCGGTGAATCATTTGAAACCTTCACCGCCTCGGTCATGTAGCGCTTGAGGTCAGCCTCTTCACGCACGATTTCCATGGCGCGCCCGCCCAGCACATAGGAAGGCCGCACCACCAGCGGGTAGCCGATTTCCTCGGCCAAACGCAGGGCATCTTCGGGATTGCGCGCAGTACGGTTGGGCGGCTGCCTCAAGCCCAACTCTTGCAGCATTTTCTGGAAGCGCTCACGGTCCTCGGCAGCGTCGATCATGTCCGGTGTGGTGCCAATGATGGGCACGCCGTTTTTCTCAAGATCACGCGCCAGCTTCAGCGGCGTCTGGCCGCCGTATTGGACAATCACGCCGACCGGCTTCTCCACACGCACGACTTCCAGCACATCTTCCAGCGTAAGTGGCTCGAAATACAGGCGGTCGGAAGTATCGTAGTCTGTGGAGACTGTTTCCGGGTTGCAATTGACCATGATGGTTTCATAACCGTCTTCCTTCATGGCGAAGGCAGCGTGAACACAACAATAATCGAATTCGATGCCTTGGCCGATGCGGTTCGGCCCGCCACCCAACACCATGATCTTCTTGTTTCCACTGGGGTTGGCTTCGCACTCTTCTTCATAGGTCGAGTACATGTAGGCCGTGGGGGTGGAAAATTCGGCCGCGCAGGTATCCACACGCTTGTAGACGGGATGCACGCCCAGCTCGAAGCGGTGCGCGCGCACCGTGTGCTGATCGGTATTCAGCAATTTGGCAAGGCGCTGGTCGGAGAAGCCCATGCGCTTAAGCCGCCAAAGGCTGTCCTTGTCGAGCTCGGCAAGCTGCTTCAGCTTGAGGCCGTTTTCGGTCTCAACGATCTCCTGGATCATGTGCAGAAACCATGGGTCGATGTGCGTCAGGTCGTGAATTTCCTTGAGCGACATGCCGATGCGGAAGGCATCGGCCACATACCAGATGCGCTCGGCACCGGGATCACCCAACTCTGCCTCAATGGTGTCCTTGTCCGTGGTCTTTTCGTCAAACCCATCGGCACCGACTTCCAGGCCACGCAATGCTTTTTGCATCGACTCCTGCAAGGTGCGGCCAATTGCCATCACCTCGCCCACGGATTTCATCTGGGTGGTCAGCCGGCTGTTTGCAAGCGGAAACTTTTCGAAGGCAAAGCGCGGAATCTTGGTGACGACATAATCAATGGACGGTTCGAAAGAAGCCGGCGTCGCGCCACCGGTAATGTCGTTGGCGAGCTCGTCCAGCGTGTAGCCCACCGCGAGCTTGGCTGCCACCTTGGCAATGGGAAAGCCAGTCGCCTTGGAGGCCAGCGCCGAAGAACGCGACACCCGCGGGTTCATCTCGATCACGACCATGCGGCCATCCGCAGGATTGACGGAGAACTGCACGTTGGAGCCGCCGGTATCGACGCCAATTTCACGCAGCACTGCCAGCGAAGCGTCGCGCATGATCTGGTATTCCTTGTCGGTCAAGGTCTGCGCCGGCGCCACGGTGATGGAGTCGCCGGTGTGGACGCCCATGGCATCGAAGTTTTCGATCGAGCAGATGATGATGCAGTTGTCCTTGCAGTCGCGCACCACTTCCATCTCGTATTCTTTCCAGCCAATCAGCGATTCCTCGATCAGCAGTTCACTCGTGGGGGATGCCTCCAAGCCGCGCGTGCAAATCTCGACAAACTCTTCCATATGGTAGGCAATGCCGCCACCGGTGCCGCCCATGGTAAAAGACGGGCGAATGATGACCGGAAAACCGAGGCCGGCCTGCACCTGCTTCGCCTCTTCCATGCTGTGGGCGATGCCGGAACGGGCCGAACCGAGGCCGATCTTGGTCATCGCCTGCTTGAATTTCTCGCGGTCTTCCGCCTTGTCGATGGCTTCCTTCTTGGCGCCGATCATCTCGACTTCGAATTTCTCCAGCACCCCGTGCTTGGCCAGATCGAGCGCGCAGTTCAGCGCAGTCTGCCCACCCATGGTCGGCAGCAGAGCATCGGGACGTTCTTTTTCGATGATCTTCGCCACCACCTGCCAAGTGATAGGTTCGATATAGGTCACGTCCGCCATATCAGGGTCAGTCATGATGGTCGCCGGGTTGGAATTGACCAGGATGACCTTGTAGCCCTCTTCCTTCAGCGCCTTGCAGGCCTGCGCGCCGGAGTAATCAAACTCGCACGCCTGCCCGATGATGATGGGGCCGGCGCCGATGATGAGAATGCTGTGGATGTCTGTTCTTTTTGGCATATCAGCTGGACTTCTTTTCCATCATCGACACAAAGCGGTCGAACAAATAACTAACGTCGTGCGGGCCGGGGCTTGCTTCCGGGTGGCCCTGGAAGGAAAACGCCGGCGCATCGATACGGGCGATACCCTGCAGGCTGTTGTCGAACAGCGAGACATGAGTGGGCTTGAGGTTGGCCGGCAGGGTTGCTGCATCTACGGCAAAGCCGTGGTTCTGGCTGGTGATTGCCACCTGCCCCGAATCCAGATCTTTAACCGGATGGTTGGCGCCGTGGTGGCCGAATTTCATCTTCATGGTCTTGGCGCCTGAAGCCAGCGCCAGCAACTGATGGCCCAGACAAATGCCGAAAGTAGGGACTTTTTTCTCGACAATTTCACGAATCGCGCTGATGGCGTAGTCGCAAGGCTCCGGATCGCCGGGGCCATTGGAAAGAAACACGCCGTCCGGGTTCATCGCCAGTACTTCCGCTGCCGCGGTTTTCGCCGGCACCACCGTCAGCCGGCAACCGCGCGAGGCCAGCATGCGCAAAATGTTGCGCTTGACCCCGTAATCGTAGGCCACGACATGGAATTTTTCCTGCTCGCGAGGCACATAGCCTGCACCAAGCTTCCATTCGCCTTCGTTCCACTCGTGTTTGTCCCCGCATGTCACCACCTGGGCGAGATCCATGCCTGCCAGGCCGGGGAAGGCGCGGGCTTTTTCCAGGGCTTCCGCCTCATCGATGCGCCCGGCCATGATGCAGCCATTCTGAGCTCCCTTCTCGCGCAGGATACGCGTCAAGCGGCGGGTATCGATGTCGGCGATGGCAACGATGTTCTGGCTAACGAGATAATCGCCCAGCGACTGGCTGGCGCGGAAATTCGAATGCAGGCGCGGAAGGTCACGCACGACCAGACCGGCAGCGTAGACACGGTCAGCTTCGACGTCCTCTGGGTTCACCCCATAGTTGCCAATATGCGGGTAAGTCAGGGTGACGATCTGGCGAGTATAGGACGGGTCGGTCAAAATTTCCTGATACCCGGTCAACGCGGTATTAAAGACCACCTCGCCGGTGGTCACGCCGTCGGCACCGATGGAAAGTCCGCGAAATACCGAGCCGTCGGCAAGCGCAAGAAGGGCAGGCTGGGCCTTAGGCACAGGAAACTCCAAAAATTGCAGGGTGTAAGAGACGGGGCAGGCGCGGTTTTAACGGGTCCGCCCGAATTGAGAGAGAATTATACCGTGCGCGTCATATCACGGCAATGTGGCCGTGAGAATTTCCTTGCTGAAATCAGGGAATTAAATGATCCAGCCCGCCATCCATGTGCAGTTCAGTGAGTTCGGTGAATCCGCCAATGCATTTGTCCTCAACCACGATCTGAGGCACAGTGCGCGCGCCGTTGGTGACGATTGAAAATTCCTTCATCGCTTCGCGATCCAGGTCAATGCGAACTTCGTCGTAACCGATGCCGCGCTTGTCCAGAAACGCCTTGGCCTTGACGCAAATGGGGCAGGTTCCAGTGCTATATACCTTGACTTTGTTCATATGCAGAACTTATTTCAAACCCAAAACATCACGCATGTCGTACAAGCCTGCTTCCCTGCCCTGCAGCCACTTGGCAGCCCTGAGTGCGCCCTGTGCAAACGTGGCGCGGCTGCTGGCCTTGTGGGTAAGTTCGACACGTTCGCCAATACCGGCAAACAATAGCGTGTGATCCCCGACGATGTCGCCGCCGCGCACGGTGGCAAAGCCGATGGTGTCGGGTTTGCGCTCGCCGGTCACACCTTCACGCCCATAGACGGCGCAGGTTTCGAGATCACGGCCAAGCGCCCCGGCCACAGCCTGGCCAATGCCCAGCGCCGTCCCGGAGGGGGCATCGACCTTGTGGCGGTGATGCGCTTCGATGATTTCGATGTCGTAACCTTCGTTCAACACCCCTGCAGCGGTTTCGGCCAGTTGCATGAGCAGGTTCACACCCACGCTGAAATTGGGTGCCATGACAATGCCGATTTCCTTTGCCGCAGCCTCAATGGCGACTTTGCCGGATGCATCAAAACCGGTCGTACCGATGATGAGATTGACCCGGGCTTTGCGGCAGGCTTCAAGATACGCAAGTGTTG
>JAHENE010000056.1 GCA_024643305.1 Thiobacillaceae bacterium
GCAAAGCCGGTCATATCGCCAATGACGCCGCCGCCCAATGCAATCAGCGTTGTCTTGCGTTCGGCGCGGGTTTTCAGCAAATCATCGAAAATCAGGTTGAGCGTCTGCCAGTCCTTGTACACCTCACCATCAGGCAGAACAATGGGGGTCACTTCCACGCCCGCATCGGTGAGAGTCTTCATCAAACGCTCAAGATACAGCGGAGCCACCGTAGTATTCGTTACGATCGCCACACGCTTCTGAGCGAGATGCGGCAGGACAAGATCGGCCCGGTCCAGCAGGCCAGGACCGATATGAATGGGGTAACTGCGATCGCCGAGATCGACGGTCAGGGTTTGCATGAGCGGGTTGTCTTTATGATCAAGCCACTATTTTACCCAATCCGGGCACCTAAACTGGATGGGTTAAAATTTGCCCCATGAGTACCCCCCCTATCGCTTCCCTGGATGAATTGCGTGAACGCATCCGTGAATTTGCCTTTGCCCGCAAATGGGAGAACTATCACACCCCGAAGAACCTCGCGATGGCACTGATTGTCGAAGCTGCCGAACTGGTGGAACGCTTCCAGTGGCTGTCTCCCGAAGAGAGCGAAAAACTGGATCCAGAGCGGCGCGAACAAGTACGCCAGGAACTCGCCGATGTACTGATTTACCTGACTCGGCTTGCCGACCTGCTGGAGATCGACCTGCTCAAGGCTGCCACTGACAAGCTTGAGATCAATGCACGCAAGTATCCGGTGGAACAGGCTCTTGGTAACGCTGCCAAATACACTGAATTTTGATCATGTCTGAAGATTCGCATTTCAAGCACCACGTCTTTTTCTGCACCAACCAGCGTGAGGACGGCGCCAAGTGCTGTGGCGCTTCCGGCGGACAGGCCATGCGCGATTACCTGAAAAAGAAGGTCAAG
Source organism: Thiobacillaceae bacterium (assembly GCA_024643305.1). Classification (GTDB taxonomy): domain Bacteria; phylum Pseudomonadota; class Gammaproteobacteria; order Burkholderiales; family Thiobacillaceae; genus UBA6918. Next base: position 910 of record JAHENE010000056.1, read on the forward strand.
CAGCTCGATCTAAATGGCCCGGGCAAGTGCCGCATCAACTCTGCTGGCTGCATGGACCGCTGCGAACAGGGTCCGTTGCTCGTCGTTTATCCGGAAGCGGTCTGGTACACGTATGTGGATGAGCAGGATATCGATGAAATCCTGAGCGAACACTTGCAGAACGGCCGCATCGTCGAACGTTTGAAAATCTGATGGGCATCGCAATCTCCAAGGCGCAGGACGGCCATCGCCTCAAACGACACAAGCTGCGCATCCCGACTCCGGGCGGACGCATGGAAACGGTGATCGATGACCCCGGCGCTTCACCTGATGATCCTGATCGCAAGGGCTTGATGTTGATTGCCCACCCACACCCGCTGCAGGGCGGCAGCATGGACAACAAGGTGGTGCATACGCTGGCGCGCATGGCCACCGACCACGGTTATGTTGCGGTGAGACCGAATTTTCGCGGCGTGGGCATGAGCGAGGGAGAATTCGATCATGGCAAGGGCGAAACCGAGGACATGTTGGCCATCATCGATTTTGTCAGCAAGAACTATCCTGGGCTTCCGTGGCGGCTGGCCGGTTTTTCCTTCGGCGGTTATGTTCAGCATCGCGTTGCCAAGAATATCCCGACCGACTGCCTCATCCTGGTGGCGCCTGCAGTCAATTTATACATATTTGACGAGCCTTCAACCGCCACCCACATCATTCATGGCGACAAGGATGAAGTGGTGCCAATAGAAGAGGCGCAGGCCTGGGCGAATTCTCATCATGTTCCGCTAACCGTCATCCACGGCTGCGATCACTTTTTTCACGGCAAGCTTGCCGAACTGAAGCGCACGGCCACAAATTTATGTCCGTGGTAAAAGCCGCCGACCTGCATAAATCTTACGGCGAGCAAAAGGTCGTCGATGGCCTTGACCTGCAGCTTGAACCCGGCACCTGCCATGGCCTTCTCGGACCCAACGGCGCAGGCAAGACCACCACGTTAAAAATGCTACTGGGGCTGATCGAGCCAGACGGCGGCAATATCCATGTGCTCGACCTGCCCGTTCCCTCTCTCGCGCGTCAGGCACGATTACGGATCGGGGTCGTGCCGCAGATGGACAATCTCGACCCGGATTTCACCGTCACCGAGAACCTGCTCGCCTACGGCCGCTTTTTTGGCCTCAAGGACGCAGCCATCCATGAACGCATTCCCTCCCTGCTTGAGTTTGCCGGCCTGACCTCCCGGGCCAATGTAAACATCCAAACCCTGTCCGGCGGCATGAAGCGCAGGCTCACGCTGGCACGGGCACTGGTCAATGATCCCGATGTGATATTTCTTGATGAGCCCACTACCGGACTGGATCCGCAGGCACGTCAAGTCATCTGGAGGGGGCTTCGCAAGCTGTTGTCGCAAGGCAAGACCATCCTGCTCACCACCCATTTCATGGACGAAGCAGAACGGCTTTGCGACATGCTTACCGTCATCGACCACGGCAAGATGATCGCCAGCGGCAGCCCGCGCGAACTCATCGCCACCCTGATCGAGCCCGACGTGCTGGAAATCTACGGCGAAGAATCCGCTGGCTGGGGACAGGAACATGCCGCCAAATTGTGCGATCGTTTCGAGCAAGCAGGCGAAACCCTGTTCTGCTACACCCGCCAGCCCGCGCCTGCACTGGAAGCGCTCATGGGCAATACTTCCTTGCGCTACCTGCATCGGCCGGCAAATTTGGAAGACGTGTTTCTCAAGCTGACCGGACGCGAGCTACGCGACTGATGAGCAAACTATTTACCTTTCCGCGTTTCTCACTGCGCTTCATCCCGGTGTGGCAGCGCAATTTCCTGGTGTGGAAGAAGCTTGCCATCCCGTCCCTGCTCGGCAATCTTGCCGACCCCATGTTCTACATGCTCGGCCTCGGCTTTGGTTTGGGTAGCCTGTTGCCGGATGTGGGGGGCATGCCCTATCTCACCTTCCTCGGTGCCGGTACAGTTGCCTACTCCACCATGAACAGCGCCACATTCGAAACCTTGTATTCCGGTTTCTCGCGCATGCATGTGCAGAAGACCTGGGAGGCCATTCTCAACACCCCGCTGGAACTTGACGACGTACTGGTTGGCGAGTGGCTGTGGGCAGCGAGTAAAAGCGTGCTTTCCGGCATTGCCATTCTGGTGGTGATCTGGATGCTGGGCCTGCAGGCCAACTGGATGCTGACCCTGTGGATCATCCCGCTGGCTTTCATCATCGGCCTGTGCTTTTCCGGCATGGGGCTGGTGATGACCTCCGTATCGCCCAGCTATGACTTCTTTCTTTATTACTTCACCCTGGTCATCACGCCCATGGTGCTGCTGTGCGGTGTTTTCTATCCGGTCAGCCAGTTGCCGCCGCTGTTGCAGACCATCTCGGCCTGGCTGCCGCTCACCCACGCGATTGAACTTGCCCGCCCGCTGGTGCGCGGCGACATTCCTGCACACTGGCTTTTCCATTTGCTGGCCCTGCTGGTTTGGGGGTTCGCTGGATTCTGGCTGGCGCTGGGACTGACGCGGCGACGCATACTCCAATAGCCCACAATATTAAAGTTGACTTATAAGTTGACTTATTTGGTCAAGTATTATTAAATAATACCTGACTAATTTGTTCCACTATTTTTTCAACGAGGTATGAACATGGATTTGCCCGCACGCGACGGAGATGGATATTTGCAGGACATGAGCGAGTGGACTGAAGAAGTCGCACGCGCCATGGCTGACGCCGACAGTTACGAACTGACCGACCAGAAATGGGACATGATCATGAAGGCCCGGGAGTATTTCGACGAGTATCAGTCTGTCCCCCCGATCCGCAAGTTCGCCAAATACATCGACATGGACCAGAAAGAACTGTTCAATGTCTGGATGACCGGCCCGATGAAGCCGATCACCAAATACGGTGGTCTGCCCAAGCCGACTGGGTGTGTGTAAACCAGAAATGTATCAACAAAAAAGGCCTGCAACATGCAGGCCTTTTTTGCAGTTGACCAACTTACAGGGAATGCCGCCAACCCACAAAAAACTCATGGTATGTCAGGTTGGCCTTATAGTTTCCGGAAGAACCACCATCAAGTGTGATAGTGGCTTCACCGGGATCAAAATAGCGGTAACCAAAGTTAAGACCATTGCTCTTGTCAAAGCTGTAAGTGGCTCCGACCATCCCCTGCCACGCAAAGTTGATCTCCGTACCGGAACCGCTAACCACCGTGTCATCGGTTTTCATATCTATCCCGGCACCGCCCAACCCTGCGCCAGCAAACGCACTCCATTGATTATTGATGGGGAAATCATAGAATGCATTAACCATCAGGCTGTGGGTTTGAACACGAGTTTTATAGAAAAAAGTGGGCGTAGGTGGTGCAAAACTGTTGGTCGTAAAGTCATCTGACTTGCGCCCCGTCATTTCGGCCTCTACCCGAACGTTTCCGTAGCTACGGCCAACACTGAAGCCCAAAAGACCGAGCTTGGTGCTGTCATGATCGCTACCGGTGTTGGGAAAACCACCTGCCGTGTTGTAACCGCCGGAATTTACTTCGGCACGGTTAACACCGGTGTTGATGTTGGCATACCAGTCACCGGCACAGGCCGCGGCAGAGAACAGGAAACCAGCCAGGATGGCTGCCAATTTATTGGTTTTCATTTTGTATTACCCCTTAACAAAAAATTGTGAGTCAGCGAATCAGTAGGCTAATTTTATATTCCCAGTAAGAATTCCATCAAAAAGCCAGTAGTCGATAAGAAGAGAACCGTTTGTTCCTGTTGTTTTAATGGTACCTTCGATACCTGAATAGCCCTTTCTGATACCCAGTCACGTCATGGCCAACCAGTTTCAACAGAAGCCTTGATGCCTTTTAAATCCCCGCCAACCGGCTTAACGCCTCGCGGTATTTTTCGGCGGTTTTAGCAACAACCTCTTCCGGCAGGACAGGACCAGGCGCCTGCTTGTTCCAGCCGGTAGATTCGAGCCAGTCGCGCACGAACTGCTTGTCGAAACTGGGGGGGTTCTTGCCAACCACGTACTGGTCGGCCGGCCAGAAGCGAGAGGAATCCGGCGTCAGCACTTCGTCGATCAGGTACAGGGTGCCGCTTTCATCCAGGCCAAATTCGAACTTGGTATCGGCAATGATGATCCCACGTGTGAGCGCATACTCCGCGGCTTTGGTATACAAAGCAAGGCTTGCATCGCGCACTTTGGCGGCCAGGTCCTTGCCGAGCAATTCTTCGCAGCGCGCGAAATCGATGTTCTCGTCATGCTGGCCAAGCTCGGCCTTGGTCGAGGGCGTAAAGAGCGGCTGGGGCAATTTGCCCGCCTGCTGCAAACCTGAAGGCAGGGCAATGCCGCACACGCTGCCCTTTTCCTGGTATTCCTTCCAGCCCGAGCCGACCAGATAGCCTCGCACGATGGCTTCCACCGGCAAGGGCTTCAAGCGCTTGACCACCAATGCACGACCAGCAACCTGCTCGCGCTCGTTTTCGGCCACCACCGATTCGGGCGCATCGCCCGTCAACTGGTTGGGCAGGATGCCGGCAAGCTTGGAAAACCAGAACTTGGTGATATCGGTAAGGACGGCACCCTTCCCCGGGATGGGCGTAGGCATGATCACATCAAACGCGGACAAGCGGTCAGTCGTGACCATCAGCAGGCGTTTGTCGTCCACGGCGTAAATGTCGCGCACCTTGCCCTTGGAAATGAGCGGCAGGCTTTTGATGGACGTTTCCAGAAGCGTGGACATGGTAGAACCTGATGATGAAAAACCGGCATTATACCGGCCGGCATACACCGGGCTATTCACATACGCCTCGCGCACATGACGTATCGCAACCAGCAAGGCGGCCGCCATAGGTAGGGCAAGCAGCACGCCGAAGAAACCAAAGACCTGGCCAAAAGCGGCAAGCGCAAAAATCACTGCCACCGGATGCAGGCCAATGCGGTCTCCCACCAGATAAGGCGTGACCACCATACCCTCCATCGCCTGCCCGGCGATGAAAACACCCAGCACGGGCAAAACGCCGCTCAAGGACTGGAACTGCAGCGTTGCTTCCAGCACACCCAGCGCCAGGCCCAGCGTTGCCCCCACAAAAGGAATAAACCCCAGCACGCCGGTCAACATGCCAATGGGCAGGGCAAAATCCAGCCCCGCCAGGGACAGGCCCACCGAATAAAACACACTCATCACCGCCATGACGGATAACTGGCCGCGCAAAAATTCGGACAACACGCGATCGACTTCCCGCGCAAGGCGGCTGATCTGGTCATGCCAGGGACGCGGGATCATGAGATCGACTTTGGCAACCAGTCCATCCCAGTCGCGCAGCATGTAAAAGGTAACCACCGGGATCAGCAGCACAGTAATTGCCGCGCTCAGCAAAGCTGCCGCACCGCTGCCCAACTTGGGCAGGAATTGTTGCGCCGCATTGCCCGCGCTTTGGGCATGCTCCGCCAGCCAGTTGCGCACTGTATCCATGTCGATGTCGGCCGAAATGCCGAAAAGCCCGGTCAGCGTGGGCAGCACCTCACGCTGTATCCAGCCAAGGTACTGAGGCAGCCGATCCATCAGCAACTGGGCCTGATTGATAAAGAGCGGCACCACCATCAGCACCAGCCCCACGACAATCAGGCCGCCGCTGACAAGAACGGCCATTGCTGCAACGGTGCGGCTCAGACCCCAGCCTTCCAGACGGTCGGCCAGCGGGTCAAGAATATAGGCCAGCAAGGCCCCGGCCAGAAAGGGCGTCAGCACCGGGGCCAGGAGATGGACCAGGACGGCCACGATCAGGAACGCTGCAAGCGCAAACCATGGGAGATTTTCGGAACGGGCGAGCATTGGCGGTAAAATGTCGGCTATTAACAACCCACAGTCTAAAGGGTATCTGAAGGTGAGTTCCATTTCTTATAAAGATGCCGGCGTAGATATCGACGCCGGCGACGCACTGGTCGAACGCATCAAGCCGCTGGCCAAAGCCACCATGCGCCCCGAAGTACTGACCGGCATCGGCGGTTTTGGCGCCGTCATCGAAATCGCGAAAAAATTCAAGGAACCGGTGCTGATCTCCGGCACCGACGGCGTTGGCACCAAGCTCAAACTCGCCTTCATGCTCGACAAACACGACACTGTGGGCATCGACCTTGTCGCCATGAGTGTGAATGACATCCTGGTGCAGGGTGCGGAACCCCTGTTCTTTCTTGACTACTTTGCCACCGGCAAACTGGAACTCGACACGGCAGAAGCCGTCATTCGCGGCATTGCCGAAGGCTGCAAGCAGGCCGGTTGCGCGTTGATTGGTGGCGAGACCGCCGAAATGCCCAGCATGTACCCGGACGGCGAATACGACCTTGCAGGCTTTGCCGTGGGTGTCGCAGAAAAATCAAAACTCATCGACGGCTCCACCATCAAGCCGGGAGACGTCGTGCTGGGCCTTGCTTCCAGCGGCTGCCATTCCAATGGCTATTCGCTGGTGAGGAAACTGGTGGAAGTTTCAGGCACAGATTTGAAAGCTGATTTTCATGGCCGTCCTTTTGGCGACGTGCTGATGTCGCCCACGCGCATTTATGTCAAGACCTTGCTCGCGCTCATGGAAAAACTGCCGGTCAAGGGCATGGCCCACATCACCGGCGGCGGTTTGACCGGCAACATCCCGCGCGTGCTGCCCGACAACTGCGCTGTGGAAATCAGCCGCAGCGCCTGGAACTGGGGCCCGCTCTTCGACTGGCTGCAAGCCACCGCGCAAATCGATAATGCCGAAATGTACAAAACCTTCAACTGCGGCATTGGCATGGTCGTGGTGGTAGCGGCAGAACACGCCGATGCAGCCGCAGCACAACTCAAGTCAGCCGGTGAAACGGTTTACACACTGGGCAAAGTCACTGCGCGCCTGGGCCAGGGCGAGCAGGTCATCATCCAGTGACAACCCGCGTCGTTGTCCTGCTCTCCGGCCGTGGCAGCAACTTCAAGGCCCTGCTGGATGCAGACTTACCGGTGAAATATACCGCCGTCATCAGCAACCGGCCGGATGCTGCCGGACTCGATTACGCGCGCCGCCAGGGCATTTCCACCATCGCGCTCAATCACAGGGGCTACCCGACACGCGAGACGTTTGATGAAGTGCTGGCAAAAGAAATCGACAAGGCCGGTGCAGATCTTGTCGTTCTTGCGGGCTACATGCGCATCCTGACCAAGGAATTCGTACAGCGTTTTGAAGGCCGCCTGCTCAACATCCACCCCTCGCTGCTGCCCAGTTTTCCTGGCCTGCGCACACATGAATCTGCGATTGCCGAGGGTATCAAGGTCCACGGCTGCACCGTGCACTTTGTCACCCCAACCCTGGACCACGGCCCCATCGTCATCCAGGCCGCCGTGCCAGTGCTGCCGGATGACACGCCCAACACTCTTGCTGCACGCGTGCTTGAACAGGAGCACCGCATTTACCCGCAGGCCGTGCGCTGGTTTGCCGAAGGCAGGCTGGTCATTTCAGACGGTTTGGTGAACGTGCGCGACAGTGATGTGTCTCAGTGGGTGTTAGCCACACCTTGAGACAAGAACATGAAAGCTTTCATCGCACTCGTCCTCGTGTTGATTGCGCCACCCATACTCGCCAAAAGTCCGCAACAGTTTGAGCTCGTCTATCGTTTTACTTTCAATGGACATTACGTTGGAGAGGTAACCGATCGCTTCAAGCGCGAGGGTAGCCATTATCAGCTCACCAGCAGCGCAAAGCCCAAAGGCAACCTTGCCCTTCTGCTCCCCCTGCTTACACTCTCCAGCGAGGGAGAAGTCCAGGCACAAGGCTTTGCTCCCATCCGCTACCAGCAGGCAAACAGTTATGCGCCCAACAAGCCAACCATCGCCCGGTTTGATTGGCCAAAAGGCGTGCTGACCCATGAATACAAGGGCAGGACAGTGCAAACCGAATTACCCAAGGGCACACTGGATTCCCTGACTCAGCTCTACACCTTCACGTTGATGGGCACGTTGCCGCAGACAATCGAGTTCCCCGTCAGCAACGGCCGCAAGCTCATCACATACCACTATGAAAAGCAGCCCGCCGAGCGCATCACCACCCCAATGGGATCCTTTGAGGTGATGGAGTTTCGAAGGATTGCCGATCCCGATGAAAACGCCATTTCGGTCTGGATTGCGCCTGGCCTGAACAACCTGCCCGTGCGCATCAAGGTGCGGGAGGACGCCGGCACATTCGAACAGCAATTGATCCGCATAAACTATCGTTCGACATAGAATCCGGATCGACATGAACCAGACCAGGGAGCGAAGCGGCATACTGACCTCGAGAACTTTGGGGCGCGGATTCTGGATTGGAATCATTGTCTCGCTCGCATTACATGCACTGCTGGTCACAACCGGCCATTTCCAGATGCAGCGGTGGGAAGATGCGACAAGCCTGGAAGCCCGAATCGAACCCGATGCATTTGAAGCAGTTCCCTTGCCCAAGCCCAAAGTCGTCAGCAAGCCGTCAGCCCTCCCCCAGGCGCAGACGCAACCTGAACCGCAAGCGAATCCAATTCCGCCCGAACCCTTGGCTGCACCTCCCGTTTTACAACCCATGGCAAGGGTGGAGGAACCGGCTTCCGTCCCTTCTGCCGCAGCTCCTTCTCCCGGCATGGCCGATCAGGGCTTGCCGCAGCCGCCTGCCGGTCCCGCGCCGCCTGTCGACAAACCCTACGCAGCACTCACCCGTGCAGCTGAAAACATCCGGGAGCTACCGCCGCACATCGAAATCGTGTACGAACTGCAGGGCATGCTAAGCGGACGGCAAGTTCACGTCTGGCAGCGAACGAGCGATCGCTACATACTGGAATCAGAGTCCGAGGCCAGTGGCCTTGCTGGACT
>JAHENE010000057.1 GCA_024643305.1 Thiobacillaceae bacterium
CGAGTTTGGCTTCGATGGTTTCTTTCCAGGCCGGTATCAGGTCGCGCGCATTCAGCAGTTCCAGCAAACCTTTAACGTCCCAGTATTCGTAGTGGGTAATTCGCACAAATTCTTCGATGGTGGGTGAGTCGGGGTCGCGTTCCAGCAGTTCGATGCTGTCTCCTTCGCCGACGTCGCCTTCCTGCAGGACGCGCAGGTAGAAACCGACCTTGCGCGATGCCAGGAACATGGAGGAAAAATGAAACCCCATGCGGTGGTTGAGCTTGGCGCAGGGTATGCGCGGGTGGGCGACCTGCAGAATGGTGGGGCCCATGCGCAGCACGTCGCCGATGCGGACTTCTTCTTCCAGCAGGCCGCTGATGGTGAGGTTTTCGCCAAACTGGCCCATGGGAAAGGGCTCGTGGTCAAGGACCTGCTGCCAGTGGCCGTAATGCTCAAAGGGGTAGGCATACACGGCGTGATGTTCGGCGCCCATCTTGCGGGGTTCGATGCGGGCATCGCCTTCGAGGCCGAGCGGGTGTACCTGAACTCGTCCCTGGACCGGGGTTTTGTAGATGCTGGTTTGAACCGTACGGCCCTTGAAGCTTATTTCGCGGGATGTGCCAAGGTTGACAGAAAGGATGTGCATTGCTTCAATCGCTCTCGCAATGGTTGCGAGAGGCCTGCAAGGCATGCTGTGTCAGGTGCTTCATATGAGACAGGCCATCTACACAAAGGAGAATAGATGTCGAAGAGCCTGACTGATGCTCTGGATGGAAACGCGTGGTCGGTTTCAAAAGTGGCCTTCGATCTAAACGATGTGCTGGACGATGAGGGGCGCCCAATTTCCGAACGCAGGGCAGACGCGCCGGTCCGGGCTGGTGTGGAGATGGACATGCGCGTGTGCCCTTATTCCGGCATACGAAATGGGCAGTGGATGAACATGTCGGCACTGGCTCAAATCTCGAATTATTATAACCCGGTGATGGCCGAGATCGTTGCCTTTAGACGGCGCGTCGGCGGGGACAATGCAACGTGGGCTGACATTCTGGCCGCAGTCATGGATCAACTTGCCAGTCCGGCAATCCAGCTGCTGCAAAAGCGCGATGGGCACGGGCCTGTCTCTGCCCATGTGTCCGTGGGCCATAAACTCGCGGCAGGCTTTTTTGGGGTTACCCGTATCCTGCATGAACGCCTGGCGCTGGGCGAAACTTTTCCTGTAACGGCAGATGCATTTCTGGCCTTGGTGGACGAGACGGGTGCGCTGGTTGGCACAACGGAAGTCTGTGCCGGTTCGCCCCAGATGATCCGCAAGGCAACAAGTCTGCTGGTAGAGGGCGGACCTGCCAACGATGTGTCGCTAAGTCCTTCCCGCCTGGATATCGCACGCTGTCTGGCCCAGCAGCTTCAATTGGGCTTGTTCTGGCGTTTGTATGACCAGCTTCATTTATGGGAACTGCTTAGGGGCGAAACCCGGCAGCGGCTGGTTCCCTATTCTGATTTTCTGACGCGGAAACTTGAAAGCGCAGCGACTGAGTTTGGCGTTAAAGCCCCTGCGAAACCGGATATCTCCCGGCTGCCATTGACGCTGGATTCGGATATGCGGTCAAAACTTACAAAAGCTTTGCAGGATGTGGTGGAGCAACAGGCGCTTCAGGAGGATATGCAGGAGTGCCTGCGTTTGTTGGCCGAGCCAGGGGCTGCCATACGTTATGAAGGCGATGCCGAGCCGATGGCGTTGCAAATTGCACGCTATTTGCATACGCGCCGGCTGTTTGAGGCCGCGCTCGGTAAACTGGAGTTGCAACTGCGTGAGCTGCTTGGCTTCCCGCTTGATACACCGATCAGTTTGGGAACGGAAATTTTTCCGATTCCAAGAGCCATGCCATGGTATGAGATGGTGGTGGGCCGCAGGGTCGGGGATTCAGGACATCTTACGGGCAGCACTACCGGGGTCAGAACGCAGCCTAAGAGTACGATCAAGTAGGCATGGATCGAAAACATTTGTCTGCCCCGTTCATTCAGACAATTAACTAAGCCCATGAGAGCAGCCGGGGTTTGCTAGAATCCCGCCATGTCGAAATTCGTTGCTCTGGTTCCCGCCGCAGGTTCCGGCTCCCGCATGGGGGGCAGCCTGCCCAAGCAGTATCTTCCGCTTCTGGAACGCCCCTTGATCGACCATACGCTGCGCGCTTTGGCCTCGCATCCGCGCATCGCGCAGGTGTATGTGGTGCTGTCACCGGATGATGCCAGTTGGGATGAACTGGGTATTCAGCTTGAAAAGCTAACGGTGCTGCGCTGTGGCGGTGCGGCACGCGCGCAGTCGGTGACGAATGGGTTGAAGGCGATTGCAGCCGAGGTCGCAGCTGATGACTGGGTGCTGGTGCATGATGCGGCACGGCCCTGTCTTCGGGCAGAACATCTTGACCGTATGCTGGATGAACTTGCTGGGGATGGGGTGGGGGGCATACTCGCGGTGCCGGTTGCGGATACGCTGAAACGTTCTGGACCGGAACAGCGCATTGCGGAAACCGTCCCGCGCGAGGGACTCTGGCAGGCGCAGACGCCGCAGATGTTTCGTCACGGCATGTTGCTGAAGGCGCTGGAAGCAGCAGGCAGTGCGGTAACCGATGAGGCCTCGGCCATCGAGCGCATGGGTTTGCAGCCAAAACTGGTTGAGGGCGATGCGCGCAATTTGAAGGTGACGTATCCGCGTGACCTGGAGCTGGCCGCGCTGATTTTGGGGGGAGAACAAGAACAATGAACACAAGAATCGGGCAGGGTTTTGATGTCCACGCCTTTGCGGAGAACCGCAAGCTCATTATTGGCGGGGTGGAGATCCCGTATGAAAAGGGACTGCTGGGCCATTCGGACGCAGACGTGCTGCTGCACGCCATATGCGACGCGCTGCTGGGCGCTGCCGCACTGGGTGACATCGGCCGGCACTTTCCGGACACGGACGCCAAGTACAAGAACATCGACTCGCGCGAGTTGTTGCGCGATGTGATGGCAAAAATTCGCTCGCTGGGCTGGTCGGTGGGTAATCTCGATGCCACCCTCATCGCGCAGGCACCGAAAATGGCGCCGCATATCCCGGCCATGTCGCAAAACATTGCAGCCGATCTGGGCATTGCGCTCGATCAGGTCAACGTGAAAGCCACCACCACGGAAAAACTCGGCTTTACCGGCCGGGGCGAGGGCATCGCGGCGCAAGCCATCTGCCTGCTTGTTCGTTCATGACGCCGCCGACCCATCAGCGGCTTTTTTTCGCCTTGTGGCCGAACGAGGACATTCGCCGTGCCCTGTGGCAGGTCGGCGGCAAGTTGCATCAGGTCTGGAGCGGCCGCCGGGTAAAGCCCGATATCCTGCATATGACCCTGGTGTTTCTGGGTGATACTGAAATAGCCCGGGTGGATGAGTTGCGCGCCCTGGCTGCAGAAATGGATACGCGACGCTTCAGCCTGAATTTCAACCATGCTGCCTGCTGGCGGCATAACAAGGTGGGGTTTCTAAGTCCGGAGGAAAGTCCACCCCCGTTGCTGCAACTGGTTTACGGCCTGGAAGACAAACTGGAAGCGGCAGGTATCGCGTTTGACGAGCGGCCCTACAAGCCGCACCTCACCTTGCTGCGCAACACCAAATGCACGACCCAAGTGCCGTTCGAACCCATTCACTGGAAAGTGGATGAGTTTGTTCTGGTTACTTCATCCAACAGCGACCATGGCCCCAGCTATGATCTGCTGGGTCGCTGGCCGTTAAAAACGTAACAGGTTATAAGCATACGCATGTGGACAGATGCTGAGCCAGTTCCTTGCTGGTGGCACGGGTATAGTCCTTTTCGAGTTTGTCGGAAACAAGCGACTTAACCGTATCATTCATGCGCTGGTTAAGCTGCCCCAGGAAAGCGGGCGGGGCGACCAGCACCAGCCGCTCGTACTCTTTGCTTACCCGACCGGCTTCCAGTTCGCGTGCCAGTTCAAGTGCAAAAATGTCGGCTTGGTGTTCCTTGGGTGTGGTGGCCGGCACATAGGAGCCATGCCCATTGCCGTGTCCCTGATTGTGTCCTGGACGATCCGTGACCAAGTCGGAATTTTTCTCGCGACTTTGAGGGTGTTCGAATTCCCGCACCATTTCCAAACCCTTGTTGGGGCCGGTGTTGCGAAGAATCCGACCGGATGATGCATTGCTGACAAGAATCCAGGTAGTGCTCATTTGTGCTCCTTTTTATGGTTCAGGTTAAACAGGTAACCTCCAATTTAAGGCTAGCAGTTCGGTTCACCCTTTTCTAGAATGGCATCAGCCAGATTTGCGAAATCGCTCAGCGCAATCCCGGATAGCGCGTACTTAAGGCCGCTTTCGCTTGCTGCATAGTTGCGGCCGAGGGATTTCCGGTAGGCGGGGTCGTAGTGGTTCTCCAACATATCCTGGACGAACTCGGCCCAGCGTTTCTGGGCGATCAGCTCTTTCCAGTGATCGATTGTTTCGTGCCCGCGCAGTTCGGAAAGACGGGCAACTTGCGCCAATAGAGTTTTTGGCGAAGCAAGAAAATGTGCGTACTCCTCCAGAAGCAGGTTCACACGTTGTTCAACGCTGGCTTCAAGCCAGATGCTTTGCCCCGCACGTATGGCAGTGAGCAATCCATCCGGCACGCGCAGCTTGCCGATTTTCTTGCTTTCGGACTCCACATAAACGGGTTGAAAGGGGTCGAACTGTTTGAGCTGCCACCAGATCGAGCTCTCGAACCATTTCTGGCTGGGCTGGGGTTGGTTAGGCAGATCGCCCAACAGTGAGCCGCGATGGGCAGCCAGAGCTTCCAGGTCCAGCACCTGTGCCCCATTCGCCTGTAAGGCCTGCAATAAGCGGCTTTTGCCACAGCCGGTTGGGCCGCAGATGACGCGGAAGCGGAAGAGGGCAGGCAGGGTTTCGAGTTCGGTTAGCACGACGCGGCGGTAAGCCTTGTAGCCGCCTTCCAGTTGACCTGCCTTGAAGCCGATCTTTTGCAGCACGTGCGCCATTGAGCCGCTGCGGTTGCCGCCCCGCCAGCAGTAGATCAAGGGTTTATAGCCCGCAGGTTTGGATGCGAAATATTGATCAAGGTGGTCGGCGATGTGACGGGAGACCAACGCTGCGCCAAGTTTTTTGGCATCGAAAGCGGATGACTGCTTGTGCAGGGTGCCCACCCGCACACGTTCTTCGTCGTCTAGTACAGGAAGGTTGATGGCGCCGGGGATGTGGTCTTCTGCGAATTCTTTTGGCGTGCGCGCGTCGATGATTTCCGTATATTCGGACAACTGTGCTACGTTTGCGACGCTTGAGTTTTTCACGAAATAAATTTAATGACTGTTCGACTGACTGAATTGTCCCATGGCGGTGGATGCGGCTGCAAAATAGCGCCCGCAGTGTTGCAGGAAATTCTTGCCCAGGCCCCCGCCATGAGCGGTTTTGCCGACTTGCTGGTGGGCACCGAATCAAGTGATGACGCGGCGGTTTACCGCCTGAACGACAGCCAGGCCATCGTCGCCACCACGGATTTCTTCATGCCCATTGTCGACGACCCCTTCGACTTCGGGCGGATTGCTGCCACCAATGCCTTGTCCGACATTTACGCCATGGGCGGGAAACCCCTTTTTGCCCTGGCAATTGTTGGCATGCCGGTGGGAAAACTGCCGACTGACGTCATCCGCCAAATACTGGCCGGAGGCGAGGCCGTCTGCGCAGCGGCCGGAATTCCGATTGCAGGGGGGCATTCCATCGACTCGCCGGAGCCGATTTATGGCCTGGTGGGAATTGGTGTGGTGCACCCGGACAAGATCAAACGCAACGACCAGGCACAAGCCGGGGATGCGCTCATCCTGGCCAAGCCGCTGGGAATCGGTGTATTTGCCGATGCGATGAAAAAAGGCAAGCTCAGTAAGGCAGGGTATGAACAAATGCTTGCCTCCACCACGCAGTTGAATACACCAGGCATTGCTCTGGCAGAGATGGCAGGGGTGAACGCAATGACCGATGTCACCGGATTTGGGCTACTGGGGCATTTACTGGAAATTTGCCGTGGTTCTGGCTTGTCCGCGGATATTCGCTTTGCAGATGTGCCTGTACATCCGCTGGCGCTTGAATTGGCGCAGGCAGGGTTTTCGCCCGGTGCCGCCGAGCGTAATTGGGCCAGCTATGGACACGAAGTGAAAATGCCGGATGGAATGACCGAGTGGCAGCGCAAGCTGTTATGCGACCCCCAAACCAGCGGTGGCCTGCTTGTGGTCTGTGACGAGGGCGCTGTTGCCAGCGTGATGGACGAAATTTCGCGCCAAGGCTTTACACAGGCACGGATGATAGGACGGATGGGGCAGGGTAATGGTGTGGCAGTCGCGCTTTGAGCGCAAGGTAGCCAAAGCCAATTGCAACAAAGCCCCGGGTTTACGGGGCTTTGTTTTTGATTCTGTTGCTCAGGCTTGTTGGTTTTGCGAGGCGTGGATGTCGCGCCGGTCATCCCTTCGGCGGTCGACGCTAATACCAGGAGGAAGGCCGGCCTGTGGATTTACACGGCGGTCACCCAAGCGGCGCTCTACCGGGATAAATTCAACTTCGTATGAAGGCAAAGTATCGTTAACCATGACGCTCTCTCCAATCAGTCTTTGAAATAGACCTGAATTAATTATAGTTTGAAAAAATTAACGCTGGCACAATACTAGTGCAAAACCTTTTTTTGTGGCGAGCATTTATTCATTCGGCCGACAAATGGTAGCCAAAGTGTTGTAAATGGCATATTGCCCTAAAGTACTAAAGGGCCAGAAATATTGAAAACCTGCTGTTTTGATCTGGTTTTCCCTTTGTTGGCTGCAGCACCCAGGGCTTCATTTCGTCTGTTGGTGTTTTTGCACCCGATGGTTCCTGGCTGCCGCTGGAGCGGTTTGGCTTCAATATGCCTGTTTTGTCCTGTGGCATAAAGGGGCACTGCGGGTTCTCAATGCTCCGTCTTTAACAGGCGCTGCTTCTCGCGCTGCCACTCGCGCTCTTTTTCCGTCGCCCTCTTGTCATGCTGTTTCTTGCCTTTTGCAAGACCGATTTCGAGCTTGATGCGCCCTTTGGACAGGTGCATGTTCAGTGGAACGAGGGTATAGCCTGCACGTTCCACCTTGCCGATCAGCTTGCTGATTTCTTCGGCACGCAACAGCAACTTGCGTGTGCGCACAGGGTCTGGATGGATATGGGTCGAAGCGGTAGGCAAGGGACTGATATGGCAGCCGATCAGGAATACCTCGCCTTTTTTCAGTACCACGTAGGATTCCTTCAGGTTGGCGCGCCCGGCACGGATAGCCTTGACTTCCCAACCCTCCAGGGCAAGGCCGGCCTCGTATCTTTCCTCGATGAAATATTCGTGGAAGGCTTTTTTGTTTTCGGCAATGCTCATGCCTGCAAATGATTCCGTAAAATGACGATTCTACTTTGCTTTCCCCACTTGCATGGCCCAGGTTAACAAAAGCGTTCTTGTCGAGCACTCCGCCGCTGCGATGTTTGCATTGGTGGACCGGGTGGAGGATTACCCACAATTTCTGCCATGGTGCGGCGGCACCGAAGTGAACTGGCGCGACGACAAGACGACTGTCGCCACCATCCATATCGACTACATGGGCGTGAAACAGCGCTTTACGACGGAGAACAGCAAGTTGGTGCCCGCCGAGATGAACTTGAGCCTGAAGGAAGGTCCTTTTAGCCACCTGGAAGGTCATTGGCGCTTTCTTCCCCTGAGCGAAACAGCGTGCAAAATCGAATTTGCATTGAGCTATACATTCTCCAGCCGGGTGCTGGAAACCCTGTTGACGCCTGTATTCAACCATATTACCAACACCTTTGTGGATGCCTTTGTAAGCCGCGCTGACAAGGTTCTGGTCGCGTCATGAGCGAACAGCTCGTCATCCACATTGAGGTCGCCTACGCCTTGCCGCAGGTGCAGATGCTTGTTCCCCTGACATTGCCGGAAGGGACTACGGTGGAAGATGCCATTCGCCAATCTGGTTTGCTGGAGAAGTTTCCCGAGATTGATTTGGCCAGTAACAAGGTGGGAATCTGGAACAAGTCTTCAGAACTGACGACGGTGTTGCGTGAAAAAGACCGCGTAGAAATTTACAGGCCGCTGATTGCCGACCCCAAGGAAGTTCGCCGCAAGCGGGCGGAAGAGGGAAAAGCTATGAAAAAGGGTGGGGGGGAGCTGCCTGCCACGTCCGAAAGTTGATGTGGCGGAATTCGCCCAAAAAAAACGGGGGCATGGCCCCCGTTTTTTGTTGGTGCTGGAAAATTACAGGTTCTTGATGTCCAGTACCGGATAGTTTTTTTGAGCCAAGCCAAGTTCGGCTTGTTTCTTGGCTTCTTCGGCGGCTTTAACAACGCCGGCGCTGTCGCCTTTTGCTTCGGCTTCCTTGGCCTTCTTCAGTGCGGCATCAGCCGTGCTCCACAGGCCATCATTGTCCTTGGCTTTTTTAACCGCGGCTTCAGCGGCAACAAGGGTGGCCTTGGCGCCGGCGCTAATCTGGGGGGTGGCGGGCTTTTCTTCTTGCACGGCACAGCCGCTCATGGCCAGCAGGGATGCAGCAGTCAGGGCGAACAGGACTTTGCGCATAAATCTATCTCCTCTCGGTTTTTTGGATTAACAAACTTTAACGTTTCAAGGCTTGTGTTTCTTTGCCTTGTTCGGTTGAACACAAAATTAGCCCTTTGCGGCGTTTTCGTCAATGAATTTGTGAAATTTATGCCGTGGTAGATTTCAACCACATCGCCCTTTTTTGGATATTGGATAGGACGATTTCATCCCGTATAATCCGCTTTTGCCAAGGAAACAAAGCAATGCGCGTAATACAAAAAGCTCTGACCTTCGACGACGTTCTGCTCGTTCCCGCCCAGTCAGACATTCTTCCGCGCGATGTCAGCCTGAAAACTCGTCTGACGCGCAACATCAATCTCAACATACCGCTCCTTTCCGCCGCCATGGATACTGTCACCGAGGCGCGTTTGGCCATTACGCTGGCCCAGGAAGGCGGTATCGGCATTGTTCACAAGAACATGAATGCCAAGAGCCAAGCGGCTGAAGTCCTCACGGTCAAGCGTTTCGAATCCGGCGTGGTCAAGGATCCCATGACGATTTTGCCGGACATGGCGGTGCGCGAGGTAATGGAACTCTCTCGCCGGCTGAAGTTCTCCGGCCTGCCGGTTGTCGATCAAGGCGGTAAGGTGGTCGGCATCGTGACCAACCGCGACCTGCGTTTCGAGACCAATCTGGACCAGCCGATTTCCAACATCATGACCCCGCGCGAGCGCCTGGTGACGGTGAAGGAGGGCGCCAGCCTGGAAGAAGCCACTTCGCTTTTGCACAAATACCGGCTGGAGCGTGTACTGGTTGTAAACGACAGTTTCGAGCTGAAGGGTCTGGTCACAGTCAAGGACATCCAAAAGGCCACCGAACATCCGCTGGCCTGCAAAGACGAGCAGGGCCGTTTGCGTGTGGGTGCGGCAGTGGGCGTGGGCGCTGATAACGATGAGCGCATCGAGTTGCTGGCGGCTGCCGGCGTGGATGTGATCGTGGTGGATACCGCTCACGGTCATTCCAAAGGGGTGCTGAAGCGCGTGGAGTGGGTGAAAAAGCGTTTCCCGCATGTGCAGGTCATTGGCGGCAACATCGCCACCGCCAAGGCGGCGACTGCGCTGGTCGAACATGGTGCGGATGCGGTCAAGGTTGGCATCGGCCCCGGCTCCATCTGTACCACGCGC
>JAHENE010000058.1:0-4491 GCA_024643305.1 Thiobacillaceae bacterium
GCAATATCGTCACCGGCGTTGCGCAAGGCACCTGCACCATCGCCGCCAACCAGGCGGGCAACGGAACCTACGCCGCTGCCCCCCAGGTGACTCTGGGCATTGCCATTGGCATACGACCCGATCCGTCGAAGGACCCCAACGTGATTGCGTTGAACCGCATGCAGATCGAAACGGCACAGCGTTTCTGGCAGGCGCAGGTAAACAACATCAACAAACATCTGGAATCTCGGCATCAGGCATTTGGGGCCGACGCTGCTCCTCGGGGTGGTTCGGCATCCATGACCGAAACGCCAAGCAGAATCAGTGCTGCCGGCGGCTTTGGTGCAGCACCTGCCGGGGTCAACGGTATTGGCAGCTTTACTTCACTTGGTCTGATGGCGAATGGCCTGCAACCCGTTCACAGCACACTGCCGGGCGGAGACCTGCAGGCTTCCGTGAACAACCCCGACGGGGGCCAGTATCCCGCCCTGATGACCGGCCTGTTGCTTTCTGCCGTGACCTCGTCGTCGGTTTCGCTCGACCTGTCCGCGCTTGGCGATGGCAGCCATTCCTCCCTGCAGGAAGCAGGCGATACTGCCTACTGGGCTGCCGGCACCCTGCATTTTGGTACCGACAAACAGAAGGCCGGAGGACCGTCCATCGACTTCAAGACGGATGGCGCCACCCTGGGTATCGACAGGAAGGTCAGTGACAACCTGATTGTTGGGGTGGGTCTGGGCTATGGCTACGACAAGAGCGAGGTCGGTACCGACGGAACGGGTGGCACGACAAGGGGCGCCAGCATCAGTGGCTATGCCAGCTATCAGACCCGGCCGAATGTGTTCATCGACACCATCCTTGGATTTGGCGACTTGAGCATGGACACCAATCGTTATATCTCGCTTATCGACGATTTTGCCCAAGCCAAGCGCAGCGGCAGCCAGATCTTTGCCTCGGTGACGGCGTCGTACGAACATCGGGACAACAAACTGCTGGTGTCGCCTTATGCACGTTACGATATTGCCAGAGACACCCTGGATGCCGTAACGGAAACCGGCGGCGGACTTTATGCCCTGAGTTACGGCAGCCAGAACATCCGCTCTCAGCAGATCTCGCTGGGCTTGCGTGCCGAGACCCAGTACAACTTCGGTTCAGTCGTCATGCTGCCTCGTGCGCGTATCGAATACCAGCGGCATATTGAAGGGGTTGGACAGGGCACCGTGGATTATGCGGATATCCCTGTGCCAAGATATAGTTTGCAAACACAGTCGGAAGATACAAATAGCGTGATTCTCGGGATCGGAAGTGGCTTTGTGTTGCAAAAAGGACTTAACATCGATATCAATTACCAGTGGCAGCACTCTGATGGAAGCGGGAACAGCCAGGCTGTTCAGTTCCGCGTTTCCAAGCAGTTCGGGGGGTAGCGCGAGGAGTTTCTCAACATTGGCGCTGATTAAGACAAATGATTAGTCGATGGGTAATCGGAGTCGTCCTGCTTTTCGGGATACTGCTTTTTATGTTGCCAAAGACGGACGAGCAGTCCCTCTCCAGGATTGCTTCTGCGTCGATGTTGATGTGCACCGTGGATTTTCGTGATCAGGTTGCACAGCAGGTGGTCAGGGAAGAGGCGGTTACTGTGAAATTCAGGAATAAATGCCCGAACCTGATCGACTCGCTGGAAGTTGGTGAGCAGGGCAACGTGGTTATAACCGGCAAGAAGCATCAACTAAAGATGACATTGATTCCGCTCGTGGAGGATGGGAAAGTGCGCTGGAGTTGCCGTGGCGAGCCTGCACCGTTCGTGGCGAAAATGTGCAAGGCGTGATCAATTAAGTACTCGGGTTTTCTGGAGGCTTTCGGCACGATGCGTTGACTTTGAAGCCGGCAGAGACACACCCACCCGCATCCAGACTCATCTGAGGTTCTCTTGTCCCGAAGAGCCAAGCGCTTTACGGGTCTCTTCTGTCACTGCTTTCACCAGATGAACAATTACATCGGATGAAGGCTTTTCCTTATCCACCTCCAAACCCAGAAATTTAAGGTGTGGGGGCAGCTCTCCCATTTTCTCTGCCAAAGCCAGCGTTTCAGCCAGGCCAAAACCATGGCTGGATGTGTGATGTGCAATCAGACCATCCAGTGCATGCCCTTCCAGCCGGTGTAGGGTGTCGGGCTTGGCACCGCTTTTGACTGCATCGACTAGGATGACAGTCTTGGCGCCGCGCATGTGTTCGATCAACCGCGGGCCGGGACGATCGAGCGCGAGCACTTCAACCTGATCGGGGTTGAAGTGCCCCATCAGTGTATGTGCTGCAAGAAAACCGAGATTGTCAGGTTCGTGCGGAGAACCGATACAGAGGACGCGAACGGATGGATGAATGTGAGCGTTCATATGTGCTGGATTTTCAGTTTCAGGAAATGGGTAGCGCACGAGATGCAGGGGTCGTAGTTGCGGATGACGGTTTCTGCATGCTGCCGCAATTGTGCTTCCGGTTTGTCGAGGCCAAAGTGGTTGAGAGACGTGCGCAAGTCGGCTTCCATGCGTGCTTGGTTCTGGCTGGTGGGCGGCACGATGCGGGCACTGACGATGCTGCCGGTTTCATCGAGTTCATAACGATGCCACAAAAGCCCGCGCGGCGCTTCGGTCGCACCAAAACCGATGCCTGTGCGCGGCGTGCCTTGCTGGTATGGCGAGTCTGATGGTTCGTAGCCTTGCAGCAGTCGGATGGCTTCAGACATTGCAAGGTGAAGCTCCAGTGCACGCGCCACAATACTGTGGAAGACATTGGCCGAAGGAAAGCTGATCCCCGTCGCTATTGCTAGCTTGTGAGTCGAGTCAGGCAGAGTGCTGAAATTCAGGTTCATGCGCGCCAGCGGACCCACCAGATAATCCTGCCCCTGGTGATGGCAGTGCAGCGCGGTGGAGTGGGGCACGTGACTCTCGCTGAATTCCTTTTCGAAATCGGCAATGGCGATATCGAGGCCGTGGCTGGAGACGATGCGGCCTTGATTCATCGGGTATTCGCCGGCATTGCCGAGCGATACGGATTCGAAATCCTGCTGTCCATCCGGCAAGGGCAGGGTAGCCGTCCACTGCACCAGGGCTTCTGCTTCGGGCAGCAGGGTTTGCAGTTCTTCCAGCAGGCTGGCGACATCGCTTGTTGAAGGTGCGCGCCAGAACCCGCCAACGCGCACGCCGACCGGGTGCACGGAACGCCCGCCCAGCAGGCGGATGATGGCGTTGCCAGCTTCCTGCAATCTGAGCCCACGGCGAACGATGTCGGGATACTTTCCAGCCAGGTCGATGGCATTGCTAAAACCCAGAAAATCCGGGGCGGCCAGCAAGTGAATGTGCATGCTGTGGGATTCGATCCACTCGCCGCAGTAGAACAGGCGGCGCATGGCGGACAGCCACGGACCAGGTTGCAGACCGAGGATGTTCTCCAGCGCCTGCGTTGCACTCATCTGGTAGGCCACCGGACAGATGCCGCAAATGCGCGCGACCATGTCCGGCACTTCCATGTAACTGCGTCCTTCGAGAAATTTCTCGAATAGTCGCGGCGGCTCGAATATGCGCAGGCGCAGTTCGCTGATCTGCCCTTTTTCGATGCTGAGGTCGAGGGCACCTTCGCCTTCCACTCGGGTTAGCACGGGAATGTTTACGTTAAAGGAGCGTTCAGTCACGATCCTGTTCCAGGTAATGGCGGCCGGTATCCGAGAAGGGCGATGCGGCAGAAGTGATGAACAGGAAGCGCCTGGCAATGTCCTTCGGACCAAGCCCCATGTGTTTGAACTGATTTGCAAGCGACGCCGTGTTCGCCTGCTCTGCAGGGCCGAAGCAGCCGTAGCAGGCGCGACCGAACGCCGGGCAAAGCGCACCGCAGCCGGTGCGGGTGACCGGACCCATGCAGGGTTGGGACTGGGTCACCAATACGCAAGCATGTCCGCTGCGTTTGCATTCGACGCAGACGGGTTCGCCGGAGTTGACGGGCGTTATGCCTTTTAGCAGATCACCCAGCGCGCTCAGTACTTGTTTGCTGGTTACCGGGCACCCCCACAACTCCAGGTCCACTATGACATGGGCCGATATCGGGCGCGATTCGGGCAGGCTCTGGATGTATTCGGGGCTGGCGTAGATGTCAGCCACCCACTCGGCGGATTGCTGTACCCCGTTGCGCAAGGCCTGCAAGCCGCCGGCCGTCGCGCAGGCGCCGATGGTGACAAGGGTTTTTGCGGATTCCCGCACCGCTCTGATTCTTTCCAGATCATGTGGCGTGGAGATGCTGCCTTCGACAAATGCGATGTCCACTTTTGCCAGCGGCGCATCCCAGCCTGCTTCGGTGAAGTGCACAATCTCTGCTCGTTGGGAAAGCGTCAGCAGCGCCTCTCCGGCATTGAGAAAGGCGAGCTGGCAGCCGTCACATGAGGCAAATTTATGGACAGCGATGCGGGGCAGCGAGTTGTTCACAAGCCACCCCTTTCCAGCAGGGATTTCACTTCCGGATAGGCAAACAC
>JAHENE010000058.1:4501-9734 GCA_024643305.1 Thiobacillaceae bacterium
GGACCGTCCCTGCACAGAAACTTGTCGCCCAGCTGGCAATGCCCGCACAGTCCAAGCGCACATTGCATGTTGCGCTCAAGACTGACATGGATGTCGGCTTCCGGTAGACCGCGCCTAGCAAGTGATTTGGCGGCGGCCACGATCATGCCCTCAGGTCCGCATATCATGGCCACGGCATTTTCAGGATCGAATTCAGCCTGGTTGACCAGATCAATCGGACTGCCGATATGCCAGGGCCAGATTGCCTCAGTGGCGTTGGCGGCAATCAACACCTGGGTGTCTTGCGCTTGGGCCCAGCGCTCGTAGGAGGCGCGCCAGATCAGGTCGTGGCTGTGCTTGACGCCTTGCAGAATGATGAGTCGGCGGAAACGATTGCGCCGCTTCAACACATAATGGATTACTGCCACCACCGGCGCACAGCCAAGGCCGCCGGTGACGATGATCACGTCCTTGCCTTCGGATGATTCAAGCGGCCAGCCGTGTCCATAGGGTCCGCGCACGCCAATTTCTTCGCCTACGCCAAGCTTGTCGATACCTTTCGTGACACGACCTGCCACGCGAATGGTATGTGAAAAGAATTCCTTTTCTTCCGGGTCCGAAGACAGGGAAATTGGCACTTCGCCAGCTCCAGGCAGGTAGACCATGTTGAACTGACCTGGCCTGAATGCGTATTCAGCTTGGGTTGCCGGATCGTTGAAACGCATATGCAATGTGAATATGGTGTCCGATTCCTGGACACGATCGACAATTCTGGCGAGGTGGGGCAGATGCGGTGAAATCATTTCAGGAGTGCTGCCGCCTCTTCGGTGATGTCAATGCCGACTGGGCACCAGGCAATGCAGCGGCCGCAGCCCACACAACCGGATCGGCCAAACTGGTCATGCCAGGTTGCAAGCTTGTGAGTGAGCCACTGGCGGTAGCGCTGTTTGGTTCCCGGGCGTAGTTGTTTGCCGTGTATGTAGCCGTGGCGTTCCCCAAAGCATGAGTCCCATTCGCGGCTGTGCAGGCTGTGGCTGCCGTCCAGACTGGCTTCCTCTATTTCCGCGTGGCAAAAACAGGTGGGGCAGACTGCAGTGCAATTGCCGCAAGAGAGGCAGCGCTCGGCAACTTCCTGCCAGCGGGGGTGGTCGAGCCGAGCCATCAGGCTATCGCGCAGATTGTTTGAAGGAAGTGACCGTTTCTGGCTGGCGGCGGCATTGCGCAGCTCGCTTGCTGCGTCTTCGATTTGTTCCGAAGAAGCTTCGTCCAGCGACAGCATGGCCAATATTCTCTCTCCGGCTGGGCTGCCGGATTCCACCACAAAACCCTCATCACCCTCGGTCAGCGCAATGTCAAAATTTTCCTTGGCTTCCGGCCCATCGCCAGTTGAGGCGCAAAAACATGTTTCAGCCGGATGCGTGCAATTTACTGCGATGATCAACAGACCCTCGCGGCGGGCAGCGTACTGTGGGTCGGAGTGGGGGCCATTCAGAAAATGCCGGTCCTGGATATGCAATGCCGCCAGATCGCAGGCGCGGACGCCAATGACTGCCAAGCGGTTATGCGTTGGCTCGACGATTTCTACAACAAACCCATCATTTTCCCGGTTTATCTGCCACAGGGCTTCACGTGGGGGAAAAAGGAGGGGTTTTAGCGCTTGTGGACCGTTTGCCCATGCAAAACACCTGTTTTTGGGGCCATCGACGAGTTGGCTGAAGCCGGAGGACCGGGCATGCGATGTTCCCCATGGCAGATCTTCGGGAGCATTGATTGGTGCGTGAACGATACGCTTGTCCCTTGCCTGGGGGCCGACGATGGCATAGCCGTCCCCGGTAAGGGAGTCAAACAACTGCGGCAAGGCAGAATGAGGCAGGTAACGGGCAGGGGGCATAACTTATGCCAACTATAGCAGTCGATTGTTAACAGGTTTTTCCTTGGAGCACATTCACGGTAAAATCAGCAAGTTCGGTATTGGGGACCTTGTCCGTGAGCGGTTCTCCAGGCTACGTCATTTAAGAGTAAGTGCGCTGCAATCGATTAATTTTGCACAAAATGGCAGGTTTTGCTCATTTTGCGCTGTCCTGATTTTTATTTTAGAGAGTGTCACATGTCCAATCTTGAAGTTCTCGGGGCCCTTGAGCGGCGTATTGAGTTGGCTGTTCCCATGGCGGCGGTTGAAACCGAAGTGCAGGCTCGTCTGAAGCGCCTGGCCAAAAACGTTAAGGCTCCCGGTTTCCGGCCCGGCAAGGTGCCGATGAGTCATGTCGACAAAATGCATGGCTCGGGAGTCCGCCAGGAGGTCTTGGGCGAATCGTTGCAAAAAAGTTTCTATCAGGCGATCAGCACCCAACAGTTGAAAGTGGCTGGCATGCCCCGCTTCGAGCCCAAGGAAGGGCCCGAAGACGGTTCGGAAATCCGTTTTTCTGCCACTTTTGAAGTCTATCCCGAGGTGAAACTTGCTGAGCTGACCGGTACAACACTCAAGCGCCCAGCCGTGACGGTGGGAAAATCCAATGTCGAGGCCACCATTGAAATCCTGCGCAAGCAGCGCCGCGATTTTGCCAAGGTTGATCGCGCCAGCCAAAAGGACGACCTGGTCAAGTTTGACTTCAAGGGGACGATGGACGGCGAGCCGTTCCAGGGTGGGGATGCCGATGATTTCGTGACGGTAATCGGCGAAGGCCGCATGCTGAAGGATTTTGAAGACAACTTGGTCGGGCTTTCGGCGAGCGAAAACCGTGGTTTTGACATGGTCTTTCCGGCTGACTATACAGCCGCGCATCTGGCCGGCAAGACCGTGCACTTTGACGTAAGCATGAAAGAAGTTTCGGAGCCGAAGTTGCCTGAAGTGGATGCAGAATTCGCCAAATCTTTGGGTATTTCCGATGGGGACGTTGCCAAGTTGCATGAGGAGGTCAAATCCAACCTTGAGCGCGAAGCCAAGCGCCGCGTTCAGTCAAAGCTGAAGGAGGCGGCGATGGAGCTTTTGCTGTCCAAGGCCAAAGTTGACCTTCCGCAGTCATTGGTGGACTCAGAGATCGAACGCCTGCGCAACCAGATGGTTTCCGACATTCAGTCCCGTGGCGGACAGGTAAAGGAAGGCATGCTTTCTGCCGATATATTCAGGGAGCCGGCTGAACGCCGGGTTCGTCTTGGCCTGATTATTGCTGAGATCGTGGAGGCGAACAATCTGACTGCCAAGCCTGAGCAGGTTCGGGCATTGGTTGAAGATTATGCGCAGGGCTACGAAGACCCGCAGGAGGTGGTGCAGTGGTATTACCAGGACCCGCAGCGCCTTCAGCAGCTAGAGTCCCTGGCGCTGGAAGACAATGTGGTAGCATGGGTTGTCAGCCAGGTTCAGGTTTCTGATGAACCCCTAGAATTTGACGAATTGATGGGACGTGCCGCATGACGGCTGGAATTATG
This sequence comes from Thiobacillaceae bacterium, assembly GCA_024643305.1. Classification (GTDB taxonomy): domain Bacteria; phylum Pseudomonadota; class Gammaproteobacteria; order Burkholderiales; family Thiobacillaceae; genus UBA6918. The sequence continues at coordinate 7,907 of JAHENE010000058.1, forward strand.
AGCAATTACATTGAGCCTCAGGGTTTGGGGCTCGTACCAATGGTAATCGAGCAAAGCGGCCGCGGTGAGCGGGCGTATGACATTTATTCCCGTCTGCTCAAGGAGCGAGTGGTCTTTCTGGTCGGTCCGGTAAACGATGCCACGGCCAACCTGATTGTTGCCCAGCTTTTGTTCCTGGAATCTGAAAATCCTGACAAGGACATCTACTTCTACATCAACTCGCCGGGCGGTTCCGTCACCGCAGGCTTGGCGATTTACGACACGATGCAGTTCATCAAGCCGGATGTGTCTACGCTTTGCATCGGCCAGGCAGCGAGCATGGGTTCCTTCCTGCTGACGGCAGGTGCCAAAGGCAAGCGTTATTGCCTGCCGAACTCGCGTGTGATGATCCATCAGCCGCTGGGGGGATTCCAGGGCCAGGCTTCCGACATTGAGATTCATGCCAAGGAAATCCTGTACCTGAAGGACAGATTGAACGGCATGCTGTCCAAGCATACCGGCCAGCCCATGGACGTGATAGATCGCGATACGGATCGGGACTTTTTCATGAGCGCCGAACAATCGGTGTCTTATGGTTTGGTTGACAAGGTTTTGGAAAACCGCGAACAGGCGGCGGTCTAAGTGGGGGAGAACGTGATGTCTGACAAGGGCGGAAGCGACAAGCTGCTTTACTGTTCGTTTTGCGGCAAGAGCCAGCATGAGGTTCGCAAGCTGATTGCCGGTCCTTCGGTTTTCATCTGCGATGAATGTGTTGAGCTTTGCAATGACATCATCCGTGAGGAAATTCAGCAGAATCAGTCGGCCAAGGGCTCCAATGATTTGCCAACCCCGCACGAAATCCGCAAGATCCTTGACCAGTACGTAATCGGACAGGGACAAGCCAAGAAGGCGCTTTCCGTCGCGGTATACAACCATTACAAGCGCCTGCGTTCCAGCCAGAGCAAGCAGGATGAGGTGGAACTGGCGAAGAGCAATATATTGCTGATCGGCCCGACCGGCTCAGGCAAGACCCTGTTGGCGCAGACGCTTGCGCGCCTGCTCAATGTTCCTTTCGTGATTGCAGACGCTACCACGCTGACTGAGGCTGGTTATGTGGGCGAGGATGTCGAGAACATCATCCAGAAGTTGCTGCAGAAATGCGATTACGACGTCGACAAAGCCAAGCATGGCATTGTTTATATCGATGAAATCGACAAGATTTCACGCAAGGCGGATAACCCTTCCATCACACGTGACGTTTCCGGTGAAGGCGTTCAGCAGGCGCTACTCAAACTGATCGAAGGCACTACCGCATCGGTGCCGCCTCAGGGCGGGCGCAAGCATCCCAACCAGGAATTCGTGCAGGTGGATACTACCAACATCCTGTTCGTTTGCGGCGGCGCTTTTGGTGGCTTGGAAAAGGTGATCCGTAACCGTTCAGAGAAGGGCGGCATCGGCTTTGGCGCTAAGGTCAAAAGCGTTGACGAGAAAAGGCGCGACATGGAGCTCTTGCACACTGTCGAACCTGAAGATCTGATCAAGTATGGCCTGATTCCAGAATTTGTCGGGCGTTTGCCGGTTGTGGCAGTGTTGGACGAATTGGATGAGGCTGCGTTGGTGCAAATTCTGACCGAGCCCAAGAATGCCTTGACCAAGCAGTTCGCCAAGCTGTTCAAGATGGAAGGAGTGGAACTGGAGTTTCGGGAGGCCGCGCTCAATGCGATTGCGAAGAAGGCTCTGGACCGTCGCACCGGCGCTCGCGGACTGCGTTCCATCATTGAACATACGCTACTCGACACCATGTTTGACCTTCCCTCCATGGAAAATGTCACCAAGGTGGTCGTGGACG
>JAHENE010000299.1 GCA_024643305.1 Thiobacillaceae bacterium
GTCCAGTTTTCGGGCACGAATTTGAGCTCGCCGGATTTCACGACATCCAGGCCGCGTTTGGCCAGACCTTCCATGGCCATGAACCACTGGTCGGTGAGCATGGGCTCGATTACGGAATGGGTGCGGTCGCCGCGCGGAACCATCAGCTTGTGAGGTTTGGCGGCCTTGAGCAGCTCTTTGTCCTTGAGTTCGGCCAGAATCTTTTCGCGCGCGACGTAACGATCCAGGCCCTGGTATTTCATTGGCCCCAGTTCGTTGATTTTCGCGTCGAGTGTAAAAATGCTGATGGGCGCGAGTTTGTGGCGCTGGCCCACGGCATAGTCGTTGAAATCATGCGCCGGGGTAATTTTGACCACGCCCGTGCCGAAGGCGGGGTCGACATACTCGTCGGCAATGACGGGAATGCTGCGCTCGGCAATGGGCAGACGAACATGCTTGCCTATCAGGTGCTTGTAGCGTTCGTCCTCCGGATGCACTGCCACGGCGACGTCGCCCAGCATGGTTTCGGGGCGGGTGGTGGCAACTTCAAGATGGCCGTCCTCACCCTCGATAGGGTAGAGGATGTGCCACATGAAACCGTCCTCTTCCTGGCTGACGACTTCCAGGTCTGACACCGCGGTGCCCAGCACCGGGTCCCAGTTGACGAGACGCTTGCCGCGATAAATCAGCCCCTGTTTGTAGAGTGTGACGAAGACCTCGGTAACGGCCTTGGACAGCCCTTCGTCCATGGTAAAACGTTCGCGGCTCCAGTCAGGCGAGGTGCCCAGACGACGCATCTGGCGGGTGATGGTGGAGCCAGAGTGTTCTTTCCACTCCCAGACTTTCTCGAGGAATTTCTCCCGGCCAAGGTCGTGTCGCGAAACGCCCTTGGCATCGAGTTGGCGCTCCACCACGATCTGGGTGGCGATGCCAGCGTGGTCGGTGCCTGGCTGCCAAAGCGTGTTGTCGCCCTGCATGCGGTGCAGGCGAATTAGCGCATCCATCAGCGTGTGCTGGAAGGCGTGGCCCATGTGCAGCGTGCCCGTGACGTTGGGCGGCGGCAGCATGATGCAGTAGGCGGGGTGGCTGATTTTGCCGGAGGGTTTGAAGTAACCGGCGGATTCCCACTGTTGATACCAGCGGGATTCTATGTCTTTCGGCTCGAAGGCTTTGGCGAGTTCCATGCGGAATAACTGCGAATTCAGGAATTCGCCATTATACCGGCTGGATGGGCAGACTCAGGTCTTGTTCAGCGCTTGCCGAGATGCTCGGCGATGGTCTCTCTGACGGTTTCCTTAATTTGAGAATCCATTTGCCTGAGAAGGGAGGATAACGTGCTGCTTAAACTATCACGGATTTCTGCCACGAACTGTTCACGCATCATGGCATCCAATTGGGGTTCCAGTTTGCCCATGATTTCTCGAGCCAGTTCATCCGGGTCAATCGTGGGAGCGGGTGGAGTGTTTGGCGTTGGTTCTGTTGCAGATACGCTGGCAGGGGATGGCTCGGGCTCTGCGGGGAGATCGCCTACATCCACGACTTCGGTCAATACAGGCAACCAAGCATCGTCAGGCAGGGGAGGGGGACTGGATTCCTGGGATTCCATACTTGTAGCCTCTCCATCGCCACGGTGCTTTTTCAGCAAGGCGTCCATTTTGTTCAACAATGGGTCAGAGCTCATTTATTGCCCCCTGTTTCGTAAATCATGATTGACCAGTTCATATCCGCGATCCTTGTAATAACGATAGCGTTTGCGGCCAAGCGCTAGATCATTTTCTTCGTCGGTGACTATTTCCACCAGGCGATCAAAACGGCTGAATATCGGTGGCGCTTCATGGTCCAGATTGATCAGCACGTCCGCGCTCATGATCTTATCGGCATTTTTTCCAATAATAACAGGGGTGACGGTCACCAATGGGTGGTCATCGCCGCAATGCGGAACGAAGGAGAGAGCGGGTTGCGTCCACAGCAGCCTGTCGATGCTCGCGGCGACAGACGGGTCCGGCGTGTAAATCAGCACGTTCAGTTTCTGGCCCCAAGCCTTGACGGCAAGCTGGCGTGCGATTGCAAGCTTGTCAGAGGCGTGGCTATAGAAACTTATGGAGGTCATCTGGACTTGCCTTCTTCCTCGATCAGGAACTGGACGAGCAAGGGAACCGGCCGGCCGGTGGAGCCCTTCTTCTCGCGGCCGCTGCGGTAGGCGGTGCCGGCAATATCGAGGTGTGCCCAGGAATAATTCTTGGCGAAACGGGACAGGAAGCAGGCTGCAGTAATGGAGCCGCCGGCGCGCCCCCCGATATTGGCCATGTCCGCCAGCGCACTCTTCAATTGCTCCTGGTATTCGTCCCACAGCGGCATGCGCCAGACACGATCCCAGGCATGGTCTGCGGCCTGTTCAAGCACAAGCGCCAGTTTGTCGTCGTTGGCGTAGAGCGCGCTGGGATGATGGCCCAGCGCAATCACGCAGGCACCGGTGAGGGTGGCGAGGTCTACTACGGCGGCGGGCTTGAAACGTTCTGCATAGGTTAGTGCATCGCACAGGATGAGTCGGCCTTCGGCATCGGTATTCAGGATCTCGATGGTCTGGCCGGACATGGAAGTGACGACGTCTCCCGGCTTGTTGGCATGTGCATCCGGCAGGTTCTCGCAGGCCGGGA
>JAHENE010000300.1:0-689 GCA_024643305.1 Thiobacillaceae bacterium
GTTTGTGACTTGGCGGCAAGGCGCGCGGCCTTCTCCATCTTCTCGCGTTCGTGGCGGAAGAGATGGAACTCGTGGCGTTCGCGCGCAACATCGGACAGCCGTTTTTCCTTTTCGCGCGCCCAGATTTCGCTCTTGGCGAAACGGTAGTAATCGACCAGCGGGATATGGCTGGGGCAGACATAGCTGCAACATCCGCACTCGATGCAGTCAAACAGGTGATATTCCTGCGTTTTGCCGAAATTCTTGGCACGCGCAAACCAGTACAGTTCCTGCGGCTGCAATTCGGCCGGGCATACCTCTACGCATTGTGTGCAGCGGATGCAGGGCATTTCGCGTGGCCTGGGCGGGAACAGTTCGGCGGATTTTGCCAGCACGCAGTTGGTGGCCTTGACCACCGGCGCATGCAGGTCGGGCACATCAAAGCCCATCATCGGACCACCCATGACGATGCCGTTCATGCCTTCGCGTTCGCCTGCATGCATGGCGAGTTCACTCATTGGCGTGCCGATCAGCACCTCGAAATTCTGCGGTTTCAGCACATGCCCGGTGACGGTGACAATGCGCGAGATCAAGGGCTCGCCGTGCAGGATCGCGCGGGCCAGGGCGTAGGCCGTTCCGACGTTGAATACCTGCACGCCAACATCCGTAGTGCGCCCGCCTGCGGGCGTGTCCAGACCGGTAAGCGTCTT
>JAHENE010000300.1:699-2635 GCA_024643305.1 Thiobacillaceae bacterium
CGCCGCCGCCCGGATAGAGCGTGGGCATGGCCACGACATCCACCGCAAGGCCAAGCGTCTGCGCAGCGTCATGCATGGCGGCAATCGCTTCCGACTTGTTGTCCTCAATGCCGGCAATCAAGGTTTGCGCGCCCAGCAGCTTCTGCATGATGCGAGCGCCTTCGAGAATGTCAGTAGCACGCTCGCGCATCAAACAGTCGTCGCAGGTAATCCAGGGTTCGCACTCGCCGCCGTTCAGAATCAGCGTGTGAATGGCCGGACCGCCTGCGGGATCAAGCTTGATGGAAGTGGGGAATACCGCGCCACCCAGGCCAGCCAGGCCCATGTCGCGCGCATAACCGCGCAGTGCAGCGGGGTCGAGATCGCGCCAGTCTATGGGGTGATGTGCTGTCCACTCGTCTTTGCCGTCAGTTTCAATGGAAATGCACAAATCCGGAAGACCGGAAGGGTGGGGAACGGAGGCCAGCCCGATTTCGGTGACGATGCCGGAAGAGGGCGCATGGATGGCAGTGGAAACATAACCATCTGCCTCGGCGATCATCTGGCCTTTCAGCACCCGATCGCCCACTTTCACAATGGGCTTGGCGGGCTGGCCAATATGCTGGCGCATGGGCACGATGAGCTTCTTCGGGATGAATGCCGCGTGGATGGTGCGCGAAGAAGATTCCCGCTTGTGCTCTTCCGGATGGACGCCGCCAGGGAAACGATGCAATTCCCTCATGCTGACTTGATCCTGAATACCGGGTACTTCCACTTCCAGGTGGTGATGTCTTCCTTGAGCGGCACCATGGAAATGCAGTCCACCGGGCAGGGCGGGATGCACAGTTCGCAACCCGTGCATTCCGAAGCGATGATGGTATGCATCTGCTTGGCCGCACCGAGGATGGCGTCCACCGGGCACGCCTGGATGCACAGGGTGCAGCCGATACAGGTGTTTTCGTCAATGTAGGCGACGGCCTTGGGTTTGGGTTCCGCGTTGAGCGGCTTCACTTCCACACCCAGCAACTCGGCGAGTTTTTTCACGCCTTCCTCGCCGCCAGGGGGGCACAGGTTGATGTCAGCCTCGCCTTTGGCGATGGCTGTGGCATAAGGCTTGCAGCCGGGGAAACCGCATTGCCCGCACTGGGTCTGCGGCAGTACGGCATCGATTTTTTCCACCATCGGGTCGCCTTCCACCCGGAAGCGCAGCGCGGCAAACCCAAGCACTGCGCCCACCACGATGGCGATGCCTGCCATGACGAGAATGGCGGTCAGCACTCCCGAGCCCTTCTAAGGGCTGTTATCGAGGGGCGCGCAGCGCCATGGCGATCCAGTAAAAAAGTATTGAGCTGCAAGCGGGATTGCTTCCCGCCACGGCCTTTAGTCTCGCGGCCAAAGGCTAATACGCTCGTAATGACGGCCAAATACACCCTTGGAAGCTCCTAAAATCTAACCAGGCCGGAAAAGCCCATGAAAGCCAAGCTCATGAGTCCGGCGGTAATCATGGCAATGCTGGTGCCCTGGAATATTTTTGGCACGTTTGCAGCTTCCATGCGCTCGCGCACACCAGCGAACAGCACCAGCACCAGGCTGAAGCCGATTGCGCCGCCGGCGCCGAAAAACAGCGACTCGACAAAATTATGCTGCGCCTGCGCATTCAGCAGCGGAATGCCCAGAACTGCGCAGTTGGTGGTGATCAACGGCAGGTAGATGCCCAGTACCTGATACAGCACCGGGCTGGTCTTGTGGATGAACATTTCCGTGAATTGCACAATCGCAGCGATGACCACGATGAACGACAGCGTGCGCAGATAGAACAACTCGGTGCCCAGCAGGTACTCGTTGATGAGGTAGGACGTGCCCGAGGCCAGCGTCAGCACGAAGGTGGTGGCCAGGCCCATGGAAATCGAAGTTTCCAGTTTCTTGGATACACCCATGAAGGGGCACAGGCCAAGAA
>JAHENE010000301.1 GCA_024643305.1 Thiobacillaceae bacterium
ACCGAGCCGCAGTAAATGCGATGGAGCCGGGTAATGGTGTCGGAAAGTTTCGCCCGCTTGGGGCCGACGAGCGTGCCGGCATCGTATTCCTGTTCGAGATCGGCCGGCCCCAGGCCATAGTATTCCGGGGTCAGTTCGGGCAGCGGCGCCCTGTCGAATTGCGAGAGAGGATCAAGGTCGGCCTGACGCACGCCCAGGTAGCGATAGGCATTGATGATGCGCAGCGCGCCGACCTGCTTTGATTCGAACAGGCCTGCCGGCGACCCGAGTTCTTTGGTGGTCTCACGGAAAGGATGCTCCAGCCATTCAGCCGGAAGCAAGTCGGCATGCTCTTCCAGAAATGCCGCATTGACGGCATTAAGCGCGCTTGTGTCTATCCAGTCTTTGAGGTTCATAGGCCAGGCAATCCCGCCTCATGACGAATTCAGGAACCGCGCTTGTCGATTGGCACAAACTCGCGCAACTGCGGGCCGATATAGCGCTGGCGCGGGCGACCGATCTTGATGGTCGGCTCGGACAACATTTCAGCCCACTGTGCCACCCAGCCCGCGGTGCGTGCAAGTGCAAACATCGGCGTGAACATGGAAGGGGGGATGCCGAGTGCACGGAAGACGATGCCCGAGTAAAAATCCACGTTGGGGTAGAGCTTCTTCTCGATGAAGTATTCGTCTTCCAGCGCGATGCGTTCGAGCTCCATGGCGACCCTGAACAGCGGATCGTCATTCATGTCGAGTTCGTTCAGCACTTCGTGTGCAGTCTCGCGAATAACCTTGGCGCGCGGATCAAAATTCTTGTAGATGCGGTGCCCAAAGCCCATCAGCCGGAATGGATTCGTTTTGTCTTTTGCGCGCTTGATGATTTCGGGGATATTTGAAACGTCGCCGATTTCTTCCAGCATTTTCAGCACGGCCTCGTTGGCGCCGCCATGCAGCGGGCCCCAGAGCGATGCCATGCCGGCAGCAATGCAGGCAAACGGCGTGGCGCCGGTGGAGCCGGCGAGGCGCACCGTGGAAGTGGAGGCATTCTGCTCGTGGTCGGCATGCAGAATGAAAATTCGGTCCAGTGCCCGCGCCAGTACGGGGTTTACCTCATACTTTTCGCACGGCGTGGCATGCATCATATGCAGGAAATTTTCTGCATAGCCCATGCTGTGTTGCGGATACACGAAAGGTTCGCCCTTGTTGTATTTATGCGCCCAGGCCGTCACGGTGGGCACTTTGGCAAGAAGGCGGTGCGCGGCGAGATCCCGGATTTTCGGATCGAATACATCCTGCGCTTCCGGATAGAAGGCCGCCATGGCGCCAGTTACACCAATCATGAGCGCCATCGGGTGGGCATCTCGCCGGAAACCGCGGAAAACGTTGTTGATCTGGTCGTGCAGCATGCTGTGATGGCGGATGCTGTCGACGAAAACAGATTTCTGCTCGAGCGTCGGCAACTCGCCATAGATAAGCAGATAGCAGACTTCGAGAAAATCAGCCTTGTAGGCCAGATCTTCAATGGAATAGCCGCGGTGAGACAAAAGACCCTGGTCGCCGTCAATAAAGCTGATGCCGGATTCGCAGCTGGCCGTGGCAGTGAAGCCCGCGTCAAGCGTGTAAATGCCTTGCGATGCCAGCGCGCGGATGTCGATGACGGGGTTGCCCATCGTGCTGTCAAGCACGGGCAATTCGATCGACGGGCGGCCATCGCTGAAATTGAGGGTAACGGTCTTGTTGTTCATGGACTTGCAATCCTTTGCCTACTTGGCCCGATTGTAGCGCGAGAGCGTGAAATCAGACAGACGCGCGGATTTTTTGAATTGGTTGGGCATGACCCACTGGCACCTGCTGGCGGCCTTCCAGCCAGGCCATCAGGTCGGCATCGGCTTCTTCCAGCAAGGCTTCCAGTGCTGCGCATTCGTCAGGCGAAAGGCTATCCAGCTGTTTTGCCGCAAAGCGTTCGAGCCAGAGATCGAGTTCCAGCAGGCCACGCCGGCAACGCCAGCGCAGGCGGCGCAACTGATCCTGATCCGTTTCCATCAGACCTTGCGCTTGACCAGCAAGGACTTGATTTGCCCGATGGCTTTGGTCGGGTTGAGTCCCTTGGGGCAAACCTCGACACAGTTCATGATGCCGCGGCAGCGATATAGCCGGTAGGCATCTTCCAGATTGTTAAGCCGTTCCTCGGTCGCCTCGTCACGGCTGTCCGCAATAAAGCGCCAGGCCTGGAGGAGTCCTGCGGGGCCGACGAATTTATCCGGATGCCACCAGAACGAAGGACACGAACTGGTGCAGGCGCCGCACAGGATGCACTCATAGACGCCCTCGAGTTCAGCGCGTTCCTCTGGTGTTTGCAGGCGTTCGCGTTCGGGTTCGGGCTCGTCGTTGATGAGCCAGGGCTTGATGGATCGGTACTGGCGAAAAAAGGGTTCCATATCGACCACAAAATCCCGGATTACCGGCAGCCCGGGCAACGGACGAATCTCGATGGGCTCCTTGAGGCTGGAAAGCGGAGTAACGCAGGCGAGTACATTGCGGCCGTTTGCATTGACAGCATCCGAGCCGCACACGCCTTCGCGGCACGAACGCCTGAAAGCGAGCGTATCGTCCTGTCCTTTCAGTTCCAGCAAGGCATCCAGCAGCATCTT
>JAHENE010000302.1 GCA_024643305.1 Thiobacillaceae bacterium
CCCCCCCATGCTGGGAGACGTGGACGGTATTGTCGCGGGCGCCCTCCTGACCACAAGGCAGAAAACCAACGTGCAGGCCGGCAGGTAAATAAGCCCTGTAACCAATAACCGCGGCTGCCTAGGCAGCCGCGGTTATTTTATTTGGGAGACGGGGTATTGCGTGAGAAGCCAGGGGGCGGGATTCTGCAGGATGTAGGTAGCGCCTACAAACCCTTGGGTAAGGGGAAGTTGACCTTTTCCTGCAAACCATCCAGCGGGGCCACCTTGGTGGCCCCGAGTTTCTTCAGATGTTCAATTACACGTTCGACCAGCACTTCGGGCGCAGATGCGCCGGCGCTGATGCCGACACTGGATTTGCCTTCCAGCCATTGCGGCTGGATGTCGGATTCATCGTCGACTAGATAGGCTGGCACGCCGAGGTTCTGGGCAACTTCCCTGAGACGATTCGAGTTTGAACTGTTGGGAGAGCCGACAACAATGACCAGGTCGCATTCGGCGGCCAGTTTCTTGACGGCATCCTGCCGGTTTTGCGTGGCGTAACAGATGTCGTCCTTCTTTGGCCCGACAATATTGGGGAATCTTTGCTTGAGCGCCTCCACTACCCGGGCGGCATCGTCGACCGAAAGCGTGGTCTGGGTAACATAGGCAAGCTTGTCCGGATTGCTGACTGAAAGCTTCGTGACATCTTCGGGCGTTTCCACCAGATACATGCCCCCATCGCTTTGACCCAGGGTGCCATCAACCTCGGGGTGTCCCTTGTGGCCGATCATGATGATTTCCAGTCCCTTGTCTCTCATCTTCGAGACTTCGACATGCACCTTCGTGACAAGTGGGCAGGTGGCATCAAAAACATTGAGTCCGCGTTTTTGTGCTTCTTGCTGGACGGCTTTGGATACGCCGTGTGCGCTGAAGATGACCGTGGCGCCATCCGGGACCTCATCCAGTTCCTCGACAAAAACAGCACCTTTCTGCTTGAGGTCGTTGACGACATAGGCGTTATGCACGACTTCGTGGCGCACGTAGATGGGCGCGCCGAATTTTTCCAGCGCACGCTCGACAATGGCGATGGCACGGTCAACCCCTGCGCAGAAACCGCGCGGGGTGGCGAGGAATATGGTTTGGGGGTTACTCACTGAAGTTCCTTTTTGTGGATGTCCATGACTTCCACTTCAAATTCTATCGGGCAATCGGCAAGAGGGTGATTGAAGTCGACTTTGATGCCCTCCGGCCCGATATCCATGATCGTGCCGGGTAGCGTTTGTCCATTGGGCAACTCAAACTCAACCAGCTCGCCTGGCTCAAGTTTAATGTCAACCGGGATATCCTGAGCCTTGAGTGTTTGCACCATTTCATCACTGCTGATACCGAATGCCTGCCAAGGCTCCAGCAGAAATACATGGCGTTCGCCGGGCTTGATGTCGATCAGCCATTGTTCCAGTGAAGGTACCAGGGTGCCGTCGCCCACGGTGATGATGTCGGCATCTGGCTCTTCAAAGTTGGACACGATTTCATCGCCGTTTTTCAGGCGGATCGCATAGCGCAGGCTGATGGTGTCGCCAAAGGCAACAGAGTCATTGCTCATCCCTGCTTGCGCCTCAGGCTATCCCAGATCAGCAGGCCAGCGCCAACGGTAATGGCGGAGTCGGCGATGTTGAACGCCGGAAAAGAATAGGTCTGGTAACTGAAGTACAGGAAGTCCACCACGAATCCATGCCAGACACGGTCAAAAATATTGCCGATCGCTCCACCCAGTATCATGCTGAGGCCGACTGCCATGAGCGGTTCGTCGTGATGTTTTCTGAGCATGTGCAGAATCAGCAGGCTGGCGGCGATGCCGATGACGAGAAAGAAATAGCGCTGCCAGCCGCCAGCCTGGGCCAAAAAGCTGAAGGCGGCACCCATGTTGTGAACGTGCACCAGGCTGAAGAACGGCAGTACCGGAATCATGGACTGGTATTCCATGCCCAGAAAAACCGCCCACTTGGTGATCTGGTCAACCGCGAAAACCAGCGCTGAAAGCCATAGCCACCTATGCATGTTTGCGTGCCTCGCCTTCGCCAAACAAGTTGCTGACGCAACGGCCGCAGAGTTGCGGATGATCGGTGGTAGAACCAACATCTTCTCGGTAGTGCCAGCAGCGCTCGCATTTGGCATGACCGGACGCGATGACCAGAATGCGATTTTCCTCGGCGGGCACCAGCTCGACTTTGGAAGTGATCAGCACGAAGCGCAGGTCATCCCCAAGCGATGCAAGCAGTGTTTGGGTTTCCGGCTGCACATGCAGGATGACTTCTGCCTGCAGCGATGAACCGATTTGCCCTGAAGCGCGGGCATTTTCCAGTTCCTTCAGCACCTGTGCACGGTAGTCTCGAATCTGCTCCCAGCGTGCGAGCAGCACAGGCTCGTCCGCTTGTTCGGGTAGCTTGTGCCAAGTGTGGAAGAACACGCTGTCGTCATTTTTTCGGCCCAGCACGGCATGCACTTCCTCGCCGGTGAAGGAGAGAATCGGCGCCATCAGGCAGGTGAGCGCCTGGGTGATGTGGACAAGCGCATTCTGCGCGGCACGGCGCGCATGCGAGTCCTTGCCTGCGGTGTAGAGCCTGTCCTTGAGAATGTCGAGA
>JAHENE010000059.1 GCA_024643305.1 Thiobacillaceae bacterium
ATCGGCATTTCGCTTACACCCTGGTTACCGGTGAAGGAGGTTCTGGCGGGGGTGATAATTACCCTGATTGCGGCCACATGGCTGCGCTGGAAGTTGGTGAACGGCGGGCTACGCGTGTGGCATTTGTGGCTGAATGGCGCGCTGTACGTGATCTATCTGGTGATCGCGCTGAGCTGATTCAGCAGCCAGGATATAGGGGCTGTGATTCAAGATTCAGGGAATGTGCTTCGCGCTTTTAATTCAGAACGGCCTTCGGCCGCACCACCCCTGATCCCTTGCCCCTATTCGATTCCCAGCCGTTCCAGCCGGTAGCGCAGCGAACGAAAGGTGACCCCCAATAGCCGCGCTGCGGCTGTCTTGTTGTGGCGGGTTTGTTCCAGCGCTTTCAGCAGGGCTTCCTTTTCCACCTTGTCCAGATAGTCCTGCAGGTTGCCAGGCGGGCCATCCATTTTTGCTGAAGCCTGGAAACCCGGACTGGGCGCAAGGTTGAGGTCGCTTGCCTGGATGGCATCACCATCGGCCAGTGCCAGTGCGCGTTCGATGATGTTTTCCAGTTCGCGTACGTTGCCCGGGAAGGCATAAGCCTTTAGCAGCTTGAGCGCACCCGTATCGAGATGGATATTGCGTCCATTGCCAAGCTTGCCCAAAAGCGCCTGAGCGAGGGCAGGAATATCTTCCGGGCGTTCGCGCAGGCATGGCATGTTGAGCTCGATAACGTTCAGCCGATAATACAAGTCCTGGCGGAAGCGGCCGGTTTCCACCATTTGTGCAAGTTTCTGATGAGTGGCGCTGATGATGCGCACATCCACATCCTCTTCCTGGGTGGCGCCGACTTTGCGTGCCTTTTTTTCCTGGATGGCGCGCAGCAGTTTTACCTGCATGGTAAGCGGCAGGTCGGCGACTTCATCCAGAAACAGGGTGCCGCCATTGGCGGCCTGGAAAAAACCTTCATGATCGGCATTGGCACCAGTGAAGGCGCCCTTTTTGTGGCCGAAAAATTCGCTTTCCATCAGCGTCTCGGGAATCGCACCGCAGTTGACCGGCACGAATGCATGGTCGGCGCGCGAGCTGAGCGCATGGATTTGCCGCGCGGCGAGTTCCTTGCCGCTGCCGGATTCACCGGAAATATGGACTGGGGCCTGGGTGCGCGCAAGCTTGGCGATTTGTTCGCGGATTTCCTGCATGGCGGCTGATTCGCCAAGCAGTTCGCCGGGGCGCGCTGCCATAATGCCGGTGTTTTTTTCTGGCACCTTGAGCGCGGTTTTGACCAGTGTGCGCAACTGGTCGAGCGCGACCGGCTTGGAAAGATAGTCGAAGGCGCCAGCCTTGAGCGCTTCGACAGCATTGGTTGTATTGCCGTAGGCAGTGATGACGGCAACCGGCAAAGAGGGCCGCTGCGTGCTGATATAGCCCAATATTTCCAGGCCGCTGCCATCGGTGAGCCGCATATCCGTGAGACACAAGTCGAACCGCCCGCCGTCCAGCAGTTTGATGGCTTCGTTGACTGTTGCGGCGCGTTGGGTATCCAGGCCCATCTTCGCCAGCGTGATTTCCATTAGGTCGAGCAGATCGGGCTCATCGTCCACGATGAGTACGCGCGGAACGTTCAGCATGGCCGATTGGGGATGCTCAGGCGAAAGCAGGCACCAGGCTGATTGCCAGCGAACGTAAGGCGCGCGTTGTTGGCATCGGCCAGTTCTCGTGCGATGAAAAGCCCCAGTCCGGTACCTTGCGCGTGCGTGGTGAAAAAGGGCTCGAACAGGTTGGGCTGGTTTTCCGGGCTGATGCCGGGACCGTCGTCGCTGATCTCCAGCACGATGTCATTGCCGTCCGCCTGCAGCCGAAAATGGAGGCTGCCGGCATGTTTCCGGCTATAGCGCCATGCATTGCTGGTCAGGTTCCACAGGATCTGACGCAGGTGCTGGGGCGCAAAACAAATGGGGGCATCATTCGTCATCTCCATTATGACGGCGCTTTCAGGTATTTCTTCAGCCTGCTGCCATTCCCTGACCCAGGATTGCAGGAAAACACCCGGTTTCAGATTCTCCCTCGCCTGGCGGTCGCGGCGGTTGAGGGTAAGGATGTCATCCACCATCATGTCCAGGCGGCGTATGTTGTTGCGGATGATGGTGGTAAGTTTTCCCGTAGAAGCAGAGTTTGTCTCCTCATCCAGAAGCTGTGCCGCATGTCCTATGGCGGAAAGGGGGTTGCGGATTTCATGCGCGATGTTCAGGGTAAGCCGCCCGAGCGAAGCAAGTTTGATCTGCTGGGAGAGTTTTTCTGCGCGCGATAAATCTTCCATCAGCAAAACCGTGTGCTCACTGCTTTCAACTGGCAGGAAGCGCAGCCGCACGCGGGCACCCGGGAGGTCCATCTCGAACTCACCGACGCCATTGGGTGTTTTGCTGTCCGGATCAAACAGGCCGCGGATGCTTTTGGGTTTTCCCCGCCCTGGCGCCATTCCCAGCATGGCGCAGGCCTGTGTATTGCAATAGGTGATGTCACCGGCATGCGTGAAGGCAATGACGCCGTTTATCGAATCGCTTGTTGCCAGTGCGTGGATGCGGTTGAGCAGCGCCAGTTCTTTGGCCTTTATTGCGGCCTCGCGTTCCAGCACCATGGCGCGCTTTGTCAGAATGTGCGCCAGCCAGGCTGTGACAAGGTAACTGGTGGAAAGCAGACCGGTTTGCAGGTAGTCCTGTGGCAGGGCCTGTTCATTCAAAATGCGGAAGGTATGCATGCCCAGCATTGCTATCGCCGCCATCGATGCATACATGAGCGCCAGACGCCCCTGTCCGACCAGGCCGGCCGAAGCTAGTGAGGCAAGCAACAGCAGCCCCAGGCCGCTGGAAACGCCGCCACTGGCGTTGGCCATTGCCGTGATGAATATGATGTCGGTAAAAATGTGCAACGAAAGCTGAACCGGAAAAGACGGCCAGCGTGAGCGGATGCCCAATACGAAGAAAGCCGAAGAGGCCAGGTAACAGAAAGCGGCCACGCGGAAGAAGAACGGGTCTTCTGCGCCTACCAGCCAGTTTTTCGCGACCAGCAGCGAGACAACCGCAAAAATGGACGCGAGGACAAGACGGTAAAGATTGAAATAATCTAGCGACCGCCAGTGCGAGGCATAAAAGCCCGGTGAATCGCGCCGCGGCGCCGGATTTACTTCCGGCGCAGACGCTGATGTTCCGGCGTGCAGAAGAATTCTCCCTGCGAAAAAATGGCTTCTGAGCGCGGCACATTGACGCCGCACTGCGAACATTTGACCATGTCCTCCGGCCCGCGCTGTGCGGGGGTGCCACTGCCGGGCTGATTGAGGCTGCGCTGGAAATTCCTGAACAGCAGATAGACGATATAGGCAGCGCCGACGAGAAGTAGAAGTTTGGTGATGCCCAAAGCGTATCCTTGAAAATTTTGTCAGGGTAAGGAGACCATTAACGCACCCAAGCCCCTGAAACCCAAACCGAATAGTACACAAGACCGAGGCGTAGTCGCCAGCTTTCAACTATACGCGCGTGGACGAAGCCAGTTCATTCAACACCCTGGCGGCAGCCAGCATGCCGAAGGTGGAAGTGACACAAACAGAAGAGCCAAAACCGGCGCAGTTGAGGCCGTGGATGTGGGCGTCCTCGGGCTTTTCGTAGCAGACGCCACCCTCGGCTGTGGGGTAGATCTGGGGTTCGGTGGAAAAGACGCTGTCGAAGCCGAACTTCTTTTTGAGGTCACGCGGAAACCCGTATTCCTGACGCAGTTTGGAGCGTACCTTGGCCAGCAGCGGGTCCTGGCTGGCGCGGGTGATATCGGCTATCTGGACGAGGCCGGGGTCGCTCCGGCCGCCAGCGCCGCCCATGCAAATCAGTTTGATCTTGTGCCGCTTGCAGTGGACGATGAGCGCAGCCTTGGCGCGCGCATTGTCGACGGCATCCACGATGTAGTCATAACCGTTGCCAAGCAACGCGTCGAGATTGTCCTCGGCCAGGTATTCCTCGATTACATTCACCCGGCAGCGCGGGTTGATGGCCTGGATGCGCTCGCGCATGGCCTGCACCTTGGCCTTGCCCAGTTCCCCGGTAAGGGCATGGATCTGGCGGTTGATGTTGGACTCGGCGATGTGATCGGGATCGATAAGGGTAAGTTGGCCAATTGCGCTGCGTGCCAGCGCTTCCGCCACCCAGGACCCGACGCCGCCGATGCCGATGACGCAGACATGTGCCGTCTGGAAACGTTCGAAGGCGGATGGCCCATAGAGCCTGCGCACGCCGCCGAAGCGGCGCTCGAAATCAATGGCATGGTCAGGGGTGAAAAGTTCGGTCACTGGTCTGGCGCGTTATATGTACAAGGTAAGAGCGGGTTCGTTGCAACATTCGACTCAGCCTGAAATTTGGTTGATGCGGGTTTTGCAGATTTTAATGGAGGCCGGCGACTTTGCTAAAACAGCTTTCTGATGGAAGCGGCTATTTGTTGACGGCTTTAGTAGCAAAGCCTTGTCTGATTTTTATGGCGACAAGAAATAAAAAAACCCCGCGGCATTGCCGCGGGGTTTTTGTTCCGGCACTTACTTAGGAAACGAACTTCCTGATTTAGGGAATCCCGAACGTCGGGGTGCCGGAGAAACCTGCTGGCTGCACAGGGTTCAGGCTGGCGCCATCGCGGTCACGCTTGCGCAGCGAATCCTTGCCAAAGTTGAATTTGACGCCGGCAAGGATGCGATCTTCATCCATGTCAAAGGATGCCACCTCGGTATTGATTCGAGAATACTGGGCAAACAGGCTCATCGGGCTGCCTGCCATGCGGTATTCGGTGCCGAGGTTGAATCGCTGGGTTGTCAGATCGACGCCGCTAAGGTCGACATTGTCGTAGAGATAACCGGCATCAATGCGCCAATTGTCATTCATGAAGTAGCGTGCCTCAATGCCTGCAAGGGTGCCGGTGCCATCAAGCGCGCCACCAGCAAAACCCATCTTGTGCTCGCCAAGCACGCCGCCCACGGTCAGGTTTCCGAAGAAGCCCTGGGCTTCGACACCGTAGAACTGCTGGTCGTCCATGGAAGCGTCCAGGCTGACATCAGCACTAGGACCATAGCCGGTATCATAATTGAAGCTGCGGTTTTGATAAAAACCACCCACCAGATAGCTGGGTGTCCGATAGTAGACGTGGCCGGCGATGTCGTAGGTTGAGTAGTAATCAAAAATATCGCCCATGTATTGGCGGGTGTAGACGTTGTCCAGCTGGAAGCCGATACCGCTTTTATCCGTATAGGCAAAAGAGGCACGCAGTTCTACATTGGTATCGTCTGCGTCAGAGGCGCCGGTGGGCAAGTCGTATGAGGAGTAGCCAAGGCCACCGGACACGAACAGGTCAAAGCCGCCGGTTTGGGCATCAGCTGCCACAGCGAGAGGTGCGGAGGCGACCAGAGCGGCGGCCAGCAGGGTTTTCTTGAAAGGGACCATATACATTTTCTCCTTGGGTATAGATTGAGGTTTTCACCTGTGCCTATTTTATTCGAATGGATTATCAATCTTGCGGGGGGGGGTGCCCTAGGATTCGTTTTTTTGCCTTTGTTGTACCAATGCCACAGATTGGGCGATGGCATATAAGAATATGCTAATGGTCTGGTGTGCGCTTTGCCGGGGGGGCGATTTCTACGAACACTGAGTTTCAGACGGGGGAGCGGCCTTGAGCAAATGAGGCGGATCTGTTTCCCCGAGCAGCCAGGAAAGATACCCCGTCAGTCTGCCTTCGATAAATGCGGCGCTGAAGGTGCCGTGGGCGGCAGAATCAACCCATTCGCGAGGCGTGTCGAAGCCGTTGACGGTGTAGTCATTCAATATCTTTTGATCCGTAGGATCGGTTTTGGACAGGATGGAAAGAATGCGGTCATAGGGATAGTCCTTCACGAGCCGTCCGAGCGAGCGTTGTATCGCCACTTCGCGGTTGGGGGCGATGGTCGAGCCTGAAAAATTCAGAACGCGCTCCAGGCCCAGAGGGGCCGCGTAGCGGCAGACGGCGTAGCCACCCAGTGAGGTCCCGAGGCCATACAGCTTGTCAAAACCGAGGTCGTTTGCCACCTTCTTGATCAGGCGCGCGCTATGTTCGATGCCGCGCCCCATGAAACCCTCGCTCGGGTCGAACTGGGGTCGGTTGCCAATGTACATGATGCCTATGCCCAGGCGGGCAAGGATGAAATGTGCAATGGGCCGCGGCATGTTGAAAGTATTCTTTTTTGTCGCGAAACAGATCAGCAGCCGGCGCGGTTGCTCGAGGGCGGGAGGCACCCAGACATACAACTCCGGATTGATGATGTGGAACAAAAGTTCGCTACGTGCGGGCAGCGAAAAATCGACTTTGGGCAGGAGTTCACGGTACTGCGGGGTCAGTGTGCTTTCAAATTGGTCTGAATGGCGCTGCATCTTGCGGATGTATTGGCCCGGAGCAAGGCCAAGCAAAAGGAAAGCTGCTTTTTGCAAAACCGAGCGATCAACAGGCCGTCCGGCCTCGATGGCATCGAAAACTGCGGCTAGCGAACGGGCTTCGGGCGTGGATGTCTTGACCCAGCGAGGATTGCGTCCCCAAAGGTCAAAATAGGTTTTCAGGCCATTAAACCCTTGGCGCAAACGCCATATATTGACATCCGCTGTCGGGGCCATGCATGTGGTTTGGGCAATGCGGTAATACAACATTCCGCCATTGGGCTGGATACCAACCAGATGATGGCCTGCCTGAGTTTGTTGCTTAATGCCTTGCAAAATTAGCCGGCCGGTCTCAACAGGTTGTCTGCCAGATCGGACAGGGTGGTTTCAGCCCCTAGCTCGCTAACTTCAAGGCTCAGGCTGTAGGTGCCGTCTATCTCGATCGCAAGTTCGAGCAGTTCCAGCGAATCTATTCCGAGTTGCGCCAGTGTCTTGTTTGCCGCTTCGCTGGTCGGAACATCCAATTTGAGGTTATCGACAATAAACTGCATCAGGGTTTCTTTGTCCGGAAGCGCTGAAGAGGTGTTATTCATTTCTTTTCCTGGGGCATGAGGATGTAGTCACGTACGAGCCTGATATCGGTGGTATCTAACTGGACTTCTTTCATATTTTCCCATTTGTTGAAGAAGGTATCCGTGATTGTTAACGAAATCCTCCGTCCGGAACAGGTGTGAGCTCCGTTTCCGAAAGCGAGGGACCTTGGGGCCGCATCTTCTGCTGCATGATAATCCTCGCGCATGTGAACTAGAGACGGGCAAATACTCAGTGTTTGGCCCTTGGTGATCTTGAGTTCACCAAACATGACGTCCTCGAGGGCAACGCGCCCAAGAAGGCTGACTGGCGCGGAACTTCTCATCAATGTTTCGCTATCCCAGCGGCTGCCATTTGCCGGAGCGTTGATTAATCCATAGATCAAGGCGCTGGTGAGGGGTTGCTGACCCGCAACAGCGATGGAGGCCAAGGCCCAGGCATCTTCTGGATCCTTGCCTGAGGCGGCCAAGTTTATCTTCATGGCATCCACAAGCGTTTTTAGCTTGCTATCGTAATCCAGCATGTGGTTCCGGTGCGGAAGAAAGTAGAACAATTCCAGCGGTAATGGTGGCAGGTCCTGGACGGGGCAACCAACTTCTCTCGCCAACAGTTCCCGGAACACTCCTTCGATATAACTAGCGGCCAATGTCGTTGGCTTGACCGGTTGCTCGGAGTTAAAAGGCTGAAAGAATTTTTCAGTAAAACTCGACAACCACTGATCAAGCGCTCCTTCGATGCGCCGGTAGGGCGGAACTAGCTTTTTGCGGGCGGCCCGATGGGCTTCGCCATGTAAGAAAAGGGGAGCAACTTCAAACAGGTTTTCGAGAGCAGGAAATTCGATAGGCGAAGCCTTGTGAAGAACTTTCCAGTAAGCGTATATGTTGTACATCGAGAAGCTCTCTGACTTCAAAATTACATTTGCCAAAGGTTCGCTGTATACAAAAATAGGCGGTTGTTCTGTGTCATCCAAGGCAACCCATTCCCTGTTCAAGTCCAGGCATGACGGATCGTTCAGGATCTTGCGAAGTCGTAGGGTGGCGGAACTCATATCGTAGGCTTATACGCTGGTCTGATTTTCAGTCAGGGCTATCGAATCCTATCGCCTGTCTGAATTGCAGGATCAATGGGTCATTATCTTGGCCCTGTCTTGCAAGCGGAGGGGGTGGAATCTTCCGGGCATCCAGGTTGATGCCCAGAAATTTGAGCAACCGTGCACTCTCGCCGGTGTAATCCTTGATGAAGTCTTCATAACAAAACTCTACAAAAGGCAAGTTGTTGGCCTTCATGTAGTTGCGCCAAGCATCTTCCTCCTTGATCAAAAAAGTCAGCAATTCAGCGATGCGGACAACGTTGAACTCTACACCCCGGTTTTTGGACGGGTTGTCGTCGCCAGAGTATTTTGAATCCTGGGAAGTCCAGACTTGGGAAGTCAGCGCACGATACAATGAAACGGCTTGTGCGATCTTGTCACGCCGGGTCAACAAAACACGCTGGTCCAACTCACCAAACCAGCGGGTAGCTTCCTGTTCACGGCCCCGCCAGATACGGCGCATCTGGTGATAGTGGAGTTTGATGCCGAACAGACCGTTGGGCGAGGTTCTTCGTGTTTCCCATTCGTCGAGGTAGCGATCTACATTGAAATCTTCCTGACGCCGGGAGTTGGATCGCAAATGAACATTTATCCACTCGTCATTCAAATATTCCAGCGGGTCACCGGCCAAACCGGTTTCATAAAGCATGCTTGCAATCAGTGTTGAGCCGCTTCTTGGGGAAGAACAAAGAACGTATTTGTGATTTGCGCCCGTGGGGTGACCAGGGAAATCTCGGCCGGCTGAGAAATAGTCTTCGATTTGTTTGGTGTTTGGGATGTACGCAGATGTAAACAAATTTCCGCCTCGAAGAAGTCTTTCGGCAGGTTGCTGCAGAGCGGTAAGCCGAGAATTGTTTTTAAACCAGCAGGCCGGTGGGCCACGGTGACAAGTTTACCGCGTTATATCCCGCTTCCTGTAAGAAGCTTGGCGAATCCCGCCATTTTTACTCGGTCTCGAACCGGAAAATGATCATGAAAGACCGATCTGTTGAAGCCTTGCCAAAATGACTGTGGCGAAGAGAAATGCCAACTGGAGGGGGAAATTGGATGGCGGCAAGAAGCAGACATCTCGAGAAACTGGTCGGGGTGAGAGGATTCGAACCTCCGGCCTCTACGTCCCGAACGTAGCGCTCTACCAGGCTAAGCTACACCCCGCGGTGTTTTTTGTGGGTCAGAAACTTCTTCAGAAACTTCTGCTGACTGCAAAGTCCGCCAATTGTATCAAAGCCGACTTGTGTTTTGAATCTGGCAAAGCATCGAGAGCACGTTTTGCGATGTCGGTTTCGCGCTGTGCCTGTTCGCGCGTGTACTGCAAGGAACCGGTTTCGTGAATGGCCTTGAGTACCATCTGGAATTCGGTGAGGCCGCCATTCTCAATTGCATTGCGGATGGCGGCAGCCTGTTCGGCGCTGCCGTTCTTCATGGCGTAGAGCAAGGGCAGGGTGGGCTTGCCCTCGGCCAGGTCGTCGCCGATGTTCTTGCCCGTCTCATTTGAGTTGCCTGAATAGTCGAGCACGTCGTCTACCAGCTGGAAAGCCGTGCCCAGGTGCAT
>JAHENE010000303.1 GCA_024643305.1 Thiobacillaceae bacterium
TCCCCGCTCCCGCTGGTGAACTCCCGTGAGTAGTGTTCAAGGTAGGCGTCCGTGTCCAGGCTGGACCAGTCAGCGCGCCATTGCTCTATTGCGTTCGACAGAGTTTCGCGATCGGGCAGATCCTGGTCGCTGCTCCAATCCATGTGGCTGGTGATGATGACCGGCGTGATAGCTACCTGCAAGTAAGGTGCGAGCTTTTGCAGGTCATCATTGGACAGCACAACGCAGCCATTACTGGCGCGTGGCGGGCGACTGTATGTGTCGCTGGGAGTGCCGTGCAGCCAGATGCCGCCGCCAGTGCGCTTATGCTTGCGATCCCATTCGTTCGGATAACTCAGTGGAAATGCACCGTCGCCGTAAAGATCTGCGAGCTTGTTTTTGGGTAGCGCATCCTGCACAAAATATACGCCGATCGGTGTACGCTGATCTCCCTGCACAACTTTCTTTGCGCCGAGCTTGCCGATCGTGACGTAGAAGTCGGTGACATAGTGTGCTTCGCCATTGATATTTTCATACACGTAGAGCGTTGAGCGGCTGGTGTCCACCACCAGTGCGTATTTCTGGTTGCTGTCCAGTTGCCATAAAAAACGGGGAGTCAGGTTGGTGTCGGTTTTCGACAGGACACGCTGCAGGCGCACGATTGCCTCGTCGCGCAGATCCCTGATTTCCTCCGGTTGGGCATTATCAACACCGCCAAAACCATTCAGCGATCCGGCGCGCGCCATCAGCAGGTCGCCCTTCACCAGTTGGGCCAGCTTGTAATTAGGGTTGGTTTTCAGCAGGTCATCCACTTCGTCGAGTGCGACATCCAGCCTGTTTTCGTTGATGGCCTGCAGGCTTTTTACCAGCCGCGTTTCCGTAGAAGGCGCATCCTGTCCGGCCCATGCCGTGCCCACCGCAAAAATGCAGAAACAAAAATAAGAAAGAGCAGCGCGCAACATGGATTACTTCGCACGCTCTTCCTGGATGCGCCACTTGCCGTCGGCTTTAACCAACAGCAGGGTTTTGTTTCCAGAAGTCTTAAGGTGGTTGGCGTCATATGATTGGCGGAACTGGATGCTTGCATGCGTATCATCGATCAGCTTGATAGTGGGTTTGGCGATCGTGACGTGAATATATTTTGGGTTGCTGAGGCGTTCGCGACGGGTTTTCTCCCAGGCGGAATGACTGGTGCCGGGCCCCGGATTGAAATCATCGGTGTAGAAAGACAGGTATTCGTCGACTTTTTGCGCAGACCATGCGGCGGCCCACGCGTTGACGGTTTTCAGGATTTCGCTGCCATGATCGACTTGCGCCTTGGGGGCAGGGGTAGCCAGTTCGACGGTTTTTACAGGAGTAGCTGGAGCTGCCGGTTTGGTCTCAACACTTGCGACCTTGGCCGGGACAGGCTCGGCTTTGCTGTCCTTCCTGGGCTCGACAGCAGGTGTTGCCGGATTGTCTGGTGTGGTGGCTTTGCTATGACCTCCGGCAAACAGATCCTGGATCATCGCCAGCTTGGTTTGCGTGGTGGTGTTCCCGCGATCCAGTTGCAGTGCACGGTCATAAGCCTCGCTGGCCATTTTGGCGTAGATGTCACCCAGATTTTCGTGCGCGGTGGCATAGCTCGGATGGGTACGAATCGCCATTTCAAGGGATGCTTTGGCCTGATCGTACTTGCCCTGGCTGGCATACAAAACTGCGAGGTTGTTATACGGCTCCGGCAGGTCCGGGTAGTCAGATGTCAATTCCGAAAACAGCTTGATGGCATCGTTGACCTTGCCCTGGTCGGTCAGGATCAGGGCTTTCAGAAAGCGCCCCTGTGCATCTTTGGGTTTGGTTGCCAGATAGGCATCAGCCTTGGTCAAGGCCTGTGCATGATTGCCTTGCCTGAATAATTTGTTGGCTTCTTCAAGGTCGTCAGCAAGTGCGATACCGCTGAAGCACATTATCGACGCGGCGATGAGCGGCGTGACATGACGATGGAAATGTTTGAGCAGATTCATTATGAATGGTTTCCGGAATGGCGCAGGTGCAAATTCCAAATGCATGTATGACGCGGGATTCTACCAAATAACCTACGCTGTTACACAGTTTGTCTCGTTCCGATGTACGAGGGATGATTTGATGTTTTCAGGTAAAATCCGCGACACTCATCATCAATACCCGGAAATCGGGAAATTTCCAGCATGAACAGCACGTCGCAACCTGTAGTTTCCAATTTTATCCGCAGCATCATTGATGCTGATCTGGCGAGCGTCAAACATAAGACTATCGTTACCCGCTTTCCGCCCGAGCCTAATGGTTATCTCCATGTCGGCCACGCCAAATCGATCTGTCTCAACTTTGGCCTGGCGCAGGACTACAGCGGCTTGTGCAATTTACGCTTCGACGATACCAACCCCGAGAAGGAGAGCGAGGAATATGCGCTAGCCATTCAGGAAGACGTACGCTGGCTGGGTTTTCAGTGGAACGGAGAAGTGCGTTGGGCCTCCGATTATTTCGAGAGGTTGTATCAATACGCGGTCGAGCTGATACAGAAAGGCTTGGCCTATGTCGACGACCTGACGCCGGAGCAGATGCGCGAATATCGCGGTACCCTGACCCAGGCCGGCAGGAACAGCCCGAACCGCG
>JAHENE010000304.1 GCA_024643305.1 Thiobacillaceae bacterium
TCGGCCTCGATGCCGCCCACCCCCCAGGCCACGATGCCCAGGCCATTGATCATGGTGGTGTGGCTGTCGGTGCCGACCAAGGTATCGGGGAAGTAGACCCCATCCTTTTCCATCACGCCGCGCGCCAGGTATTCCATGTTGACCTGGTGCACGATGCCCACGCCGGGCGGCACGACCTTGAAGGTGTCAAACGCCTGCATGCCCCACTTTAGGAACTGGTAGCGCTCGCGATTGCGCTCGAATTCAATTTTCATGTTGAGATCAAGCGCGTCTTTGCTGCCGTAGGCGTCGACCTGGATGGAGTGATCCACCACCATGTCCACCGGCACCAGCGGTTCGATCTTCTTGGGGTCCTTGCCCGCGCGGGCTGCAGCAGAGCGCATGGCGGCGAGATCGGCCAGCAGCGGCACGCCGGTAAAGTCCTGCAGGATCACGCGCGCCACGGTGAAGGGGATTTCCTCGGCGCGCTCGCCATTGGGCTGCCAGTTGGCCAGCTGCTTGACGTGTTCTGTCGTGACCTTGATCCCGTCGCAATTTCTTAAAACCGATTCCAGCACGATGCGAATGGAAACAGGCAGGCGGGAAATCTTGCCGATGCCGGCTGTTTCCAGGGCAGGCAGGGAGTGGAGTTGACCGGCGGGAAAGGGTTTCAGGGTGTCAAAAGCTTGGGAGGTCATGGCGTAAACAGTCGGAAACAGATGCGAAAACCGTTATTCTAGCGTCTTTGGATGTTTCCCCTGAATTTCCCCATGAGCAAAGCCGACCTCAAGAAAAAAGCCCTCGACTACCACCGCCTACCCAAGCCGGGCAAGCTGTCGGTCGAATCCATGAAGCCCTGCGCCACCCAGCTTGATCTCTCGCTGGCCTATTCGCCCGGGGTGGCGGAGCCGGTGCGCGAAATCGCCAAAAACCCGAAAACCGCCTACGACTACACCAACAAGGGCAACCTGGTGGCCGTGGTGTCCAACGGAACCGCGATCCTGGGCCTGGGCAATCTGGGGCCGCTGGCTTCCAAGCCGGTGATGGAAGGCAAGGGTGTGCTGTTCAAGCGCTTTGCCGGCATTGATGTGTACGACATCGAAATCAACGCCAAAACCGTGAAGGACGTGGTCAAGGTGGTGGAAGCGATTGCGCCCACCTTCGGCGGCATCAACCTGGAAGACATCGCCGCGCCCGAGTGTTTCGAAATCGAGGCGCAACTCAAGAAAAAGCTCGACATCCCTGTGTTCCACGACGACCAGCATGGCACTGCAGTCATCATCAGCGCCGGTCTGCTCAATGCCCTGCACATCCAGGGCAAGCAACTCGCGGAGGCGAAAATCGTTTGCCTGGGCGCAGGCGCGGCAGGGCTGTCGTCCATGAGTCTTCTGGTGGCGATGGGCGCGAAGAAGGCCAACATCATCCTGGTGGATTCCAGAGGCGTGGTGAGCAAGTCGCGCACCGACCTCAACAAGTACAAGAAACCCTGGGCGCGCGCGACGGGCCTGAAAACCCTGGCCGAGGCGATGGCGGGTGCGGATGTGTTCGTCGGCGTATCCGGCGCCAATCTCGTCAGCCAGGCCATGATCAAGAGCATGGCGGCCAAGCCGGTGGTGTTTGCTCTGGCCAACCCTGATCCTGAAATCACTCCCGACAAGGCGTACAAGGCGCGCAAGGATCTGATCATGGCGACCGGACGCTCGGATTATCCCAATCAGGTCAACAACGTTCTGGGCTTTCCCTTCATTTTCCGCGGTGCGCTGGATGCGAGGGCAAAAAGCATCACCCAGGACATGCTTATCGCAGCGGCCAAGGCCCTGGCTGAGCTGGCGCGTGAGAAAGTGCCTGCCTCAGTGCTCAAGGCTTACAAGCTCAAGAAGCTGTCATTCGGCCCGGACTATATTTTGCCCAAGCCCTTTGATCCGCGCCTGATCAAACGCATCCCTACGGCGATTATCAAAGCGGTCAAAAAGACGGGCTAATGTATAGA
Organism: Thiobacillaceae bacterium; assembly: GCA_024643305.1. Classification (GTDB taxonomy): domain Bacteria; phylum Pseudomonadota; class Gammaproteobacteria; order Burkholderiales; family Thiobacillaceae; genus UBA6918. The sequence goes on from JAHENE010000304.1 coordinate 1,970, forward strand.
AGCCGCCCCGACCGACCGGTTACGCTGCCCCTGATGAAGCTGCGTTTGCCGCTCGCGGGCTGGTTATCCTTGCTGCACCGTGTTTCGGGCGTTCTGTTGTTTGTTTCACTGCCGGTTGCGCTGTATGCCCTGCAAGAGTCCTTGCTTGGTCAGGACGAATTCGAGCGTATTCGACACGCGTTAACGCATCCTGCTTCACGCGTTGCGGTTTTGATCGTTGTCTGGGCGCTTGCCCATCACCTGTTTGCCGGCATCCGGCACTTGCTCATGGATTTGCATCTGGGTGTTGGCCTTTCTGCCGCGCGGCAATCCGGAATGTGGGTTCTGGGTTGTAGTGCCGTTGTTGTTCTGTTGACGGCGTGGAGCCTGTTCGCATGAGGAAACCGGTGACAGGCAGCCATAGCGGCACCGGTTGGTGGCTGGTGCAGCGTATCTCCGCAGTCATCATGCTGATTGCTGGCGTAGTCTTGTTGGCAGGGTTTTGGCGCGCAGGACCGTTTGATCATGCGCGCTGGCAGTCTGTGTTTGTGAGCATGGGGATCAAGATGCTGGTGTGGTTGTTGGTCGCCAGCATTTGCCTGCATGCCTGGATAGGAATGCGTGACGTGCTGATGGATTACGTGAAGCCGATCATTTTGCGG
>JAHENE010000060.1 GCA_024643305.1 Thiobacillaceae bacterium
CAAGCATGGCATCGTTTATATCGATGAAATCGACAAGATTTCACGCAAGGCGGACAACCCTTCCATCACGCGTGATGTTTCCGGTGAGGGTGTTCAGCAGGCGCTGCTCAAACTGATCGAAGGCACTACCGCATCGGTACCGCCTCAGGGCGGGCGCAAGCATCCCAACCAGGAATTCGTGCAGGTGGATACTACCAACATCCTGTTCGTTTGCGGTGGCGCTTTTGGCGGCCTGGAAAAGGTGATCCGCAGCCGCTCAGAGAAGGGCGGTATAGGCTTTGGCGCCAAGGTCAAAAGCGTTGATGAAAAAAGGCGCGACATGGAGCTCTTGCACACTGTCGAACCTGAAGACCTGATCAAATATGGCCTGATTCCAGAATTTGTCGGGCGTTTGCCGGTTGTTGCAGTGCTGGACGAGTTGGATGAGGCCGCTTTGGTGCAAATTCTGACCGAGCCCAAGAATGCCCTGACCAAGCAGTTCGCCAAGCTGTTCAAGATGGAAGGCGTGGAACTGGAGTTCCGGGAAGCTGCGCTCAATGCGATTGCGAAGAAGGCTCTGGACCGTCGCACCGGCGCTCGCGGACTGCGTTCCATCATTGAACATGCGCTACTCGACACCATGTTTGACCTTCCCTCCATGGAAAATGTCACCAAGGTGGTCGTGGACGAGCAACTGGTTAATGGTGAAGGTCCCCCATTGATGATTTATTCGGACCAGCCGGACCAGTCGGCGGCGGCAGGGTCCTGAAAGATGAACAGGGGGCGTCAGAGAATAATTCTCTTCGCCCCCTTGATGTTTTATAAGTCGACCGCATTTGCATATTTGTAATTTTCTGCGCGCGGAGTGTGGAAAAAAGACTTAGATAAGGTGTAATCATGAGTACTTCAGCCAGCGGCGATCGCGTTCAACTTCCTCTGTTGCCATTGCGTGATGTTGTGGTTTTTCCGCACATGGTCATCCCCCTGTTTGTCGGCCGGGCCAAGTCGATCAAGGCGCTGGAAACCTCCATGGAAACCGGCAAGCATATCCTGTTGGTTGCGCAGAAATCAGCGGTGCAGGACGAGCCTTCCATCCTTGATCTTTACGATACCGGCAGCATGGCAACCGTGTTGCAAATGCTGAAATTGCCTGATGGCACCGTGAAGGTGCTGGTAGAGGGCAACCAGCGGGCGCGGATTGTTGAAGTGACGGATGAAGGCACACATCTGGCCGCTCAGGCCGAACTGATTGAACTGGACGGCAAGGACGACACTGAAGTGGAGGCCATGCGCCGTGCCCTCATGGCTCAGTTTGACCAGTACGTCAAACTCAACAAGAAAATCCCACCCGAGATTCTGACCTCGCTTTCAGGTATCGACGAAGGCGGCCGGCTGGCCGACACCATTGTCGCGCACCTGCCGCTCAAACTGGAGCAGAAGCAGGAAATCCTTGAGATGATCTCGGTTGCCAAGCGCCTGGAGCATCTGATGGGCCTGCTAGAGGCTGAAATCGACATCCTTCAGGTAGAAAAGCGCATTCGTGGCCGCGTCAAGCGGCAGATGGAGAAATCCCAGCGCGAGTACTATCTCAACGAGCAGGTCAAGGCAATCCAAAAGGAGCTTGGCGATATCGAAGAAGGTGCCGAGCTGGAAGAACTTGAGCGTCGAGTCAAGGAATCCGGGATGTCCAAGGAGGCCGTGGCCAAGGCTCAGGGCGAGTTGAAAAAGCTGCGCATGATGTCGCCAATGTCTGCTGAAGCCACTGTCGTGCGCGGCTACATCGAAACCCTGGCCAATCTTCCTTGGAAGAAAAAGACAAAAATCAGCAAAGACCTTCTAAAGGCCGAGAAAGTCCTGGATGTGGATCATTATGGGCTGGAAAAGGTCAAGGAACGTATTCTCGAATACCTTGCAGTGCAGCAGCGCGTCGACAAGGTCAAAGCCCCGATTCTCTGCCTGGTCGGCCCGCCCGGTGTAGGCAAGACCTCGCTTGGTCAATCCATCGCACGCGCCACCAACCGCAAATTTGTGCGTATGGCATTGGGCGGCGTGCGTGACGAGGCCGAGATTCGTGGTCATCGCCGCACCTACATTGGCTCCATGCCGGGCAAAATCTTGCAGAGCCTGACCAAGGTTGCTGTGCGCAATCCATTGTTCCTGCTTGATGAAGTGGACAAGATGGGCCAGGACTTCCGCGGCGATCCTTCCTCGGCTTTGCTGGAGGTGCTGGACCCGGAACAGAACCATACTTTCCAGGACCATTACATTGAGGTTGAGTACGACCTGTCGGACGTCATGTTCGTAGCAACTGCCAATACCATGAATATTCCGGCTCCGCTACTTGACCGCATGGAAGTGATCCGTCTCTCCGGCTACACCGAAGACGAAAAGATCAACATCGCCCAGCGCTACCTGGTACCCAAGCAGATGAAGGCAAATGGTCTCAAGGAAAGCGAATTTGCCATTGCAGAATCCGCTTTGCGCGATGTCGTGCGCTATTACACCCGGGAAGCAGGTGTGCGAAGTCTCGACCGCGATATATCAAAAATCTGCCGCAAGGCAGTGAAGGCCCTGTTGCTCAAAAAGAACAAGGGCAAGATTTCGGTCACTGCGCGCAATCTGGAAAAATATCTTGGCGTGCACCGCTTTAGCTATGGCATCGCCGAAAAGCACAACCAGGTTGGGCAGGTAACGGGATTGGCCTGGACCGAGGTGGGGGGTGAACTCTTGACCATCGAGGCTGTGAAGCTGCCGGGCAAGGGCAAGATGACGACTACAGGCAAGCTTGGCGAAGTCATGCAGGAATCGATTCAGGCCGCCATGTCGGTTGTGCGATCGCGTGCCCGCCAACTGGGCATCCCCGAGAACTTCCATGAGAAACATGACCTGCACATCCATATGCCTGAAGGTGCTACGCCCAAGGATGGCCCAAGTGCAGGTATCGCGATTTCTACCGCGGTTGTGTCGGTGCTCACAGGAATTCCCGTTCGCTGCGATGTGGCCATGACTGGCGAAATCACATTGCGTGGTGAAGTACTTCCCATCGGTGGCTTGAAGGAGAAACTGCTTGCTGCGCATCGTGGTGGCATCAAGCTGGTGATGATCCCTGAGGAGAACGTCAAGGATTTGACGGAGATTCCGGATAACATCAAAAATCGGCTTGATATTCATCCCGTCAAGTGGATAGACCAGGTGCTGAAAATCGCACTTGAGCGCCAGCCAGAACCGCTGTCTGACGATGTTGCCACGGAAGCAGTGCCTCAAACCGAGACCGTTGAGCAACCTTCCATCAAACATTGAATCGATAGTTAAAGCTTTTGAAGTAAAAAATCCCGTCATGTGGCGGGATTTTTTATTGACCTTTTATTTTTTTATGCATCGCCTGAAAACCGCTTGACACAAGGCTTTGCGGGTTGTTATAAAGCCGCCACAGGATATTTCCTGTGCTTACGTAATTGTGAAAGGGGACAACACGTGAACAAATCCGAATTGATCGATGCCATTGCAGATTCTGCCGATATTTCCAAGGCTGCTGCTGGCCGCGCCCTGGATGCGACAGTGGATGCGGTGAAAAAAGCTTTGAAGAAAAGCGATATGGTTACCCTGGTAGGTTTTGGCACCTTCTATGTTGGCAAGCGTGCTGCGCGAACCGGCCGCAATCCCCGAACCGGCGCCGCCATTAAAATCAAGGCTGCAAAAGTTCCCAAGTTTCGTGCTGGCAAAGGTTTGAAAGATGCGATAAACTAATGAGCTTTGCTGGGTGCTTAGCTCAGCTGGTAGAGCGTCGCCCTTACAAGGCGAATGTCGGCGGTTCGAACCCGTCAGCACCCACCAGCCTGATTAGGTAAGTAAATAGATCGAGAAATTTTGGAGCGGTAGTTCAGTTGGTTAGAATACCGGCCTGTCACGCCGGGGGTCGCGGGTTCGAGTCCCGTCCGCTCCGCCAACAACAAAAAAAGCGAACGCAAGTTCGCTTTTTTTATTTCCGCGCTTTAGTTAACACAGGGCCGCCATTTCAGGCGACAATTTAGACTTTACTGTTGTATTCAGAGACACGCACATGTTGGAAGCCATTCGTAGTCGCGCACAGGGTTGGTTGGCCAAGCTCATCCTGGCCCTGATCACCGTTCCTTTTGCCCTCTGGGGGATAGATTCATATTTCAGGTCCGGAGGCAAAACCGAGGTTGTCGCCAAGGTGGGCGATGGGGAAATCACCCGTCAATATTTCCAGGAAACGCTCAAGGAACAAATTGATCGGATGCGCCGTTCCCAGGGGCCAAACTTTGATCCTGCAGCGACCGAGTCCAGCGAGTTTCGCGAGATGGTGTTGAATGCGCTGATCGAAGAAGAGGCAATGATGCAAGAGGCCATTGCGGCCAAGTTGCAGGTACGGGATTCCCAGATTGCAGCAGTGCTTCAACAGATCCCTCCATTCCAGGAGGATGGCAAGTTTTCGCCGGAGAAGTACAAGCGCGTGCTGGCTCAGCGTGGCTACACCCCCGCTTATTTTGAACATCGTCTGCGTCGAGACATTACGCTGGAAGTTTTGCGTCAACCGATGCTTGTTGGGGCTTTGGTATCCTCGACTTCTGCCGACCTGACGGCCAAAGTCGCAGGCCAAAGACGTGAAGTCTCCTGGCATGAAATCAGCCCCACTGTCGTTGCTAGCCAGGTTAATGTTTCTGACAAGGACATCCAAAGCTACTTTGAGGCCCATAAGGCGGATTACACTGAACCGGAGGCTGTCAGGGTGGAGTATGCCGTTCTATCCCTGGACGAACTGGCCAAGTCAATTCATCCTGCGGAGAAGGAAGTCGAGGACTATTTTGCTGCCAATGCAGCAAAACTTGGCCCGCCTGAAGAACGTAGTGCCAGCCATATTCTGATTTCTGCACCGGAAGGCGATGCAAATGCGCGCAAGCAGGCAAAGGCCAAAGCGGAAGAACTATTGGCGGCGGTGAACAAGTCCCCGCAATCTTTTGCAGGACTCGCCAAACGTGAATCCCAGGATACCGGTTCTGCTTCTGCGGGCGGCAGTCTTGGTAGTTTTGGTCGGGGCATGATGGTGAAGCCTTTTGAGGATGCCGTGTTTTCCATGAAACCTGGCGAAACCCGGCTTGTGGAGACAACTTTTGGTTTCCATGTCATCCGCCTGGATGGAATCAAATCCAGCACGCCAAGCCTTGCCTCGGTGCGCACGCAGATTGAAGACGAAATCAGAAGGCAGCAGGCGCAGAAACGTTATGCAGAAGCCGCTGATAATTTCAGCAACATTGTTTATGAGCGGGCTGATAGCCTGAGTCATGCTGCAGACGCATTGAAGCTTCCCATCAAGACAAGCAACTGGATGACGAAAAAAGGTACGCCTGCCGAGCCCTTTAATTCCCCTAAGGTGCTTGATGCCATTTTTGCAGCAGATGCGATCAAGAGTCGGCAGAACGTCGAGCCGATTGAAATCAACCGCAATACCATGGTCGCTGTTCGTGTGATTGAACATCGTCCAGTCAAACAGAAAGTCCTCGCGGAAGTATCCTCGGCCATTAGGGAGAAGCTTGTGGCAGAGCAAACGGCCGAGCTTGCCGTAAAGCAGGGGGAATCGCAGATTGAGGGACTGAAGCAGGGCAAGGAGCCGGCTGGAGTCAACTGGTCGGAATTCAAGGTGGTTGGGCGCCAGCAGACCGAAGGCCTCGATGCCAAAAGCATACAGGCTATCATGCGCGCGGATACCGGCAAGTTGCCTTCGTATACAGGGGTGACCATGCCGAATGGCGGTTATCGTATCATTCGCGTGATGCGAGTTATCGACGAATCCGAGCCAAATGCCTTGTTGCGTTCAGCAGTTCAGGGTGGTTTGAAGCAGGCATATGCCCGTGCTGATGCCTTGGCCCAGGCTGACTTGGCGAAAGCTGCCCAGAAGACTGAAATCAAGTCGGGAGCGTTGGATAAAAAAGAGTAATCGTCCGATCCAACAAAAAACGCGCCTTTGGGCGCGTTTTTTGTTGGTGTCGGCGGGACAGCCTTAAAGGCTGGCTCCGACGGTGGTGTTAAAGCCGGCGTCCACGTACGTGATCTCACCAGTAATACCGGAAGCCAGATCAGACAACATGAAAGCCGCGGCATTGCCCACTTCTTCAATTGTCACATTGCGTCGCAAGGGGGCCTGTTTCTCTACATGGTTAAGAATGCCATTGAACCCGGCGATGCCACCGGCAGCCAGGGTCTTGATCGGGCCGGCGGATATTGCGTTGACACGGATGCCCTGCGGCCCCAGGCTTTGCGCCATGTAATACACGCTGGACTCCAGACTGGCCTTGGCCAAGCCCATGACGTTGTAGTTCGGCACTGAGCGGATGGCGCCAAGATAGGACAGCGCCAGCAGCGCGCCGTTGCGTCCTTGCATCATGGGACGCGCAGCTTTGGCCAGCGCAGGGAAACTGTAGCTGGAAATGTCATGCGCCACACGGAAATCCTCGCGTGAGACCGAATCGAGGAAATCTCCGGCCAATGCCGCCTTGTTTACGAAGGCAATGGAATGCACCAGACCATCCAGGCCATCCCATTTTTTGCCCAGTTCCGCGAAGACCTCGGCAATCTGTTCATCGCTAGAAACATCGCAGGGCAGCGCGATATCCGATCCGAACTCCTTGGCAAAATCGACGACCCGCTCTTTTGCGCGCTCGCCCTGATAGGTAAAAGCGAGTTCCGCGCCTTCGCGCCTGCACGCGCTGGCGATGCCGTAGGCGATGGAGCGGTTGCTGATCAGCCCGGTGATGAGGATTTTTTTGCCGGCAAGAAAGCCCATGTCACGTCCTTCTGCAAAAATGAAGGACGAATTATACGCTGACATGGTTCGAAGGCTTCTTGGTACACTATCTGCCCATGCGTGCCTGGTTCCTTTCCCTGTTTCTGCCCATAGTGCTATCTGGCTGCGGTGAAGTCTGGAACAACCCCTATCCACAGAATGACACGGGCCTGAGCACGCTATACACCGTATTCGGAGAACGGCCCAAGCACCTCGATCCGGCGCGTTCCTACAGCAGCAATGAGGTTGAATTTACCGGGCAGATCTACGAGCCTCCGCTGCAATATCATTTCCTCAAACGACCATACACCCTGGAACCGCTGACCACCACGGCCATGCCGGTGGTGCGTTATTGGGACAAGGCAGGGCGGGAATTGCCAGCGAACAGTTCGCCGGATGTCATTGCGCGCACCACCTACGATATTTCTATCAAGCCCGGCATCCGTTATCAACCGCATCCTGCTTTTGCCATTCTGGGGGATGGAAAGCCCCGTTATCTTGAGCTTGGCGGCAAGGAACTGGAAAACATCAACACGCTGGGCGATTTTGCCAACACCGGCACGCGCGAACTTACTGCAGAGGATTACATCTACGAGATCAAGCGCCTGGCCAGCCCGCGACTCAATTCGCCGATTTTCGGCCTGATGAGCGAGTACATCGAGGGGCTGGATGATTTGAACAGGCAATTGGTGGCAGTTGCAAAGTCACTGCCCAGGGATACCTGGCTGGATCTGCGCCCCTATGATTTTCCGGGGGCTAAAGCGACGGGAAAATACAGCTTTCGCATCAGCCTCAAAACGCACTACCCGCAATTTATCTACTGGATGGCGATGCCGTTTTTCGCCCCGGTGCCGTGGGAGGCGGAGCGCTTTTATGCCCAGCCCGGCATGACCGAGCGCAACCTCAACCTTGATTGGTTCCCGGTTGGAACCGGCCCCTTCATGCTGAGCGAAAATGATCCCAACCGGCGCATGGTATTGACGCGGAATCCAAATTTCCACGGCGAACGTTACCCCACCGAAGGCGAGGCGGGTGACAGGGAAAAAGGTTTGCTGTCGGATGCGGACAAGTCGCTGCCGCTGATAGATCGTGCGGTTTTTACACTGGAAAAGGAGGACATTCCTCAATGGAACAAATTTCTCCAGGGCTATTACGACATGTCCGGCATCAGTTCGGACAATTTTGACCAGGCGGTGCATTTTTCTCCCGAGGGAGAAGCTGACCTGACACCTGACATGAAGCAAAAGGGCATTCGCCTGGTGACAGCTGTGACCACCTCAAGTTCCTATATGGGCTTCAACATGAAGGACCCTCTGGTCGGGCAGGCAGGCGGTGAGGCGGCGCGCAAACTGCGCCAGGCAATTTCGATCGCGCTAGATTATGAGGAATACATTTCCATTTTCCTAAATGGCCGCGGCATTCCTGCACAGGGTGCTTTGCCACCGGGTATTTTCGGTTACAGGGATGAGTTCAATCCCGTCGTATACACAGCGCCCGGCAAGCGCCGCACACTGGAAGAAGCCAGAAAGCTGCTGGCAGAAGCCGGTTATCCAAACGGACGCAACGCCAGATCTGGTGAACCGCTGGTGCTTTATTTCGATACTTCAGCGACAGGCCCGGATGCAAAATCCCGCCTGGATTGGCTCATCAAGCAATTTCGCAAACTTGATATTCAACTGGTGATTCGAGCAACCGATTACAACCGTTTTCAGGACAAGATGCTGCAGGGCAACGCGCAGATTTTCGAATGGGGGTGGAATGCCGATTATCCCGATCCAGAGAATTTCCTCTTCCTGCTCTATGGCCCCAACGCCAAGGCGGGGAGGAATGGCGAGAATGCCGCCAACTACAGCAATCCTGAATTCGATCGCCTGTTCACACAGATGAAAGGCATGGCCAATGGCCCTCAGCGTCAGGAAATCATTGATCGCATGACGGTTCTGATACGTGAGGATGCGCCCTGGTTGTTTGGTTTTCATCCCAAGGCTTTCAGCTTGCAGCATGCGTGGGTTGGCAATGTGAAACCCAATCTCATGGCCAACAATACTCTCAAGTACCGGCGCATAGATTCCGGGCAAAGAGCAAACAGTCGCGCCGCCTGGAATCACCCTGTGCGCTGGCCTTTTGTACTTGCTGTTGTGTTCCTTGCAGCAATGGTCTGGCCGGCCTGGCACCAGTACCGCAAACAAGAGGAGGCAAAGTCATGATCAGCTACCTGCTTCGCCGCCTGCTTTATGCTTTTCCGATCCTGATCGGCGTGAACCTGATCACATTCTTCCTCTTCTTCGTCGTCAACACCCCGGACAACATGGCGCGGATTCACCTTGGAGTGAAGCATGTCACCCCGGAAGCAATCGAACAATGGAAAGCCGAACACGGCTATGACCGGCCGCTTTTCCTTAACCGCGGGGAGAGCGGTTTCAAGACGGTGACTGACACGCTGTTTGTCGATCGCTCGGCCAAACTGTTCAGTTTCAATTTCGGCAAGGCAGATGACGGCCGCGATATCGCCCGCGACATCAAGACGCGCATGTGGCCGTCGCTGGCCATTGCCTTGCCTGTGTTTGTGGTTGGGCTCATGGTCAATATCACTTTTGCGCTGTTGATCATTTTCTATCGCGGCACCCGGCTTGAATATGCAGGCGTGATCGGACTGATTGCCCTGATGTCGATCTCCGGCCTTTTCTACATCATCGCCGGGCAGTTTTTCATCGCCAAACTCTGGCAATGGCTGCCGATCTCGGGCTTTGGAGAAGGGCTCAATGCCTACCGCTTTATTCTGTTGCCGGTGCTCGTCT
>JAHENE010000305.1 GCA_024643305.1 Thiobacillaceae bacterium
TCTGAAAAGCCTTACAGACCGGCGGTCTTGGTAGGGGGTGTATAACGCCAGTTCTTCTGCCAGGCGTTGACTACAAGGGTCGGGTATTCCGGACGGCCAAGGCTGCCGTTGTAGCGGCCCAGCGCCCTGTAAAGGTCACCTTTTTCCATGTCGATGTAATGGCGCAGGATCAGCGCGCCATATCTCAGGTTCGTCCGCAGGTGGAAGAGGTTGTGTTCTGGGGTGCCGATTACCTTGACCCAGAAAGGCATGACCTGGGTGTAGCCGCGTGCGCCCACCGACGAGACCGCATATTTTTTAAAACCGCTCTCTACCTGGATGAGGCCCAGCATCAGTTCTGGATCCAGTCCGGCGCGAGTGGCTTCGTAATAAACGGTCTGGATAAATTCCATGCGCGTATCTTCATCAGGTATGCGCTTGGTCAATCGCCTGGACATTTCAGCAAGCCATGTCTGTGCCTGCGGAGATTGAAGTACCGAAACCTGGCTGACGGCGACATCGGCCAGCGATTTGGACAAATAGGCACGAGCGGATGCTGACATGGGCTCGTAGTGCTGGCCACCGGCGTGAACGGTCACTGCTGTGCAAAACAACAGTCCGGCTAAAGCAAGTTTTCCGGTCGCAAGCAACTTCATGCGGTCTTCAGCGAGTCCAGTAAAAATGTCGATATTTCACTTAACGGCACATTTTGGGCCTGACTTTCGCGTCTGGGCAGATATTCCACCATGCCTTCCTTGAGGCCGCGATCGCCAATGGTCACCCGATGGGGGATGCCGATCAGTTCCGCATCGGCAAACATGACGCCCGGACGCTCATCGCGGTCATCCAGCAGGACATCCACGCCAGCATCGGACAGCTCCCGGTATAGCCCATCAGCGGCCTGTTTGACCAGTTCGCTCTTGTGATAGCCGATAGGCGTGATGACCAAGGAGAAAGGCGCCATCGACATGGGCCAGACAATGCCGCGGTCATCGTGGTTCTGCTCGATGGCAGACGCCACCACGCGCGAGACGCCAATGCCGTAGCAACCCATTTCCATGGTCTGCGACTTGCCATTTTCGTCGAGGAAACTTGCTGAAAGGGCTTCGGCATATTTTGTGCGCAATTGGAACACATGACCGACTTCGATGCCGCGGCACAATTCCAGATCGCCTTGTCCATCCGGGCTGGGATCGCCGGTCACGACGTTGCGAATGTCGACAAATATGGGCTCTGGCAGGTCGCGTCCGAAGTTAACGCCGGTGTAATGGAAGCCGGTGTCGTTGGCGCCGCAGGCAAAGTCGGCAAGGTTCATGAGCGCGCGATCGGCGAGAACTGGAATATTCAGGCCGACAGGGCCGACCGAACCAGGCATGGCACCGGTTACTTCACGCACCATGGCGTCAGGGGCAAAGCGCACTTCATCGGGAAGCATTTCGAGCTTGGCGGCTTTTACTTCATTCAGTTGATGGTCTCCGCGCAACAAGAGGGCAACCGGTCCCTCGCTGCCTTCAACGATGAGCGTCTTGACGGTGCGGCTAGGGGCGGTTTTAAGGAAGGCGCAGACCTCCTCAATGCTGTGCACGCCCGGGGTGTGGGTTTTCTCCATGGCGGTGGTCGGTGCGGGACGTTGAGAAGAGGGTGGCAGGGCTTCGGCCAACTCCACGTTGGCAGCGTAGTCGGAATTGGGGCAATAGGCGAGGGCATCTTCGCCCGAATCAGCCAGCACGTGGAACTCATGTGAACCGGAACCGCCGATGGCGCCAGTGTCCGCTGCCACTGCGCGGAAGGTGAGTCCGAGGCGCGTGAAGATGCGGGTGTAAGTCTCGTACATGTTGCGGTATTCGCGCTGCAGATCCTCGAAATTGCTGTGGAAGGAATAGGCGTCCTTCATCAGGAACTCACGTGCGCGCATCACGCCGAAGCGCGGGCGGATTTCATCACGGAACTTGGTCTGGATTTGGTAGAAGTTCACCGGCAGTTGACGGTAGGAGCGTATTTCCTTGCGCGCGATGTCAGTGATCACTTCCTCATGCGTGGGGCCGAAACAGAAGTCGCGCTCATGGCGATCCTTTATTTTCAGCATCTGCGGCCCGAATACTGCCCAGCGGCCGGATTCCTGCCACAACTCGGCCGGTTGCACCGCGGGCATGAAGAGTTCCACTGCGCCGGATTTGTTCATTTCCTCGCGCACGATGGCCTCTACCTTGCGTAGCACTCGTAGGCCCAATGGCATCCAGCTATAGAGACCCGATCCCAAGCGGCGGATCATGCCGGCGCGGAGCATCAGTTTGTGGGAAACCAGTTCCGCCTCGGCGGGCGCTTCCTTGCTGGTGGAGAGGAAAAACTGCGAAAGACGCATGATGGGGGTCGGGTAAAATTCGAAAACAAGATTTTACCTTAACCCTTACTTCAAGCCCCCTGCCATGCGCCTGTTTTCCAAGCGAATTGCCAAATCCGTCAGCCCGGACATGACGGTGGAAGTTACCGAAACGCGCGGCATTCGCCAATTGCAACTCGGCACACGGGCAATCCAAAGTTGCATGCGCATCACCCGCCCCTGGGACCTCGAACTCGCTTATACCCGGGCAATGATGGCATTCCTGCTCTTCAAACC
>JAHENE010000061.1 GCA_024643305.1 Thiobacillaceae bacterium
GTGCTTCTAGTAGCCAGAGCAGCACCGGAACAATTATGAGGCCGCCACCGACGCCCAACAGGCCGGCGATAAAACCGGCAATCAGTCCGAGCAGAAGACAGCCAGCAAGAAATTCCATTACAGCAGCGTCAGAATGAACTCGTACTCTTTCGGGTCGACTGGGGTGATGGAAAGCCGATTGCCTTTTTGCAGAATGCGCATATTCGCGAGTTCGGCATGGCTGCGTAGCTCCTTGATCGACACCAGACGGGTTTTCTTTAGCAGCTTGACGTCCACATTCATCCAGCGAGGATTTTCCCTGGTTGCCTTGGGCTCAAAGTATTTGCTGGTGGAATCGAACTGTGTTTCATCTGGATAGGCTTTCTTGCTGACCATCGCAAGCCCCACTATTCCAGGCTCCTCACATGAGGAGTGATAAAACAGCACCTTGTCATCCACTGTCATTTGATCGCGCATGAAATTGCGCGCCTGATAATTGCGGACGCCATACCAGGCTACTGTCTGGTTGGGCATGGCAGCGAGATCGTCAATACTTACGTCGGAGGGCTCCGATTTCATCAGCCAATAGCGCATTGAGTTATGCCCGCTTGACGAGTGTACCTACGCCCTCTGGGGTGAGCACCTCAAGCAACAGGGCGTGCTCGACGCGGCCATCAATGATGTGTGCGGTTTTAACGCCACTGTTCACAGCATCTACAGCGTAGCCGACCTTTGGGATCATGCCGCCGGAAATCGTGCCATCTTCGGTCAATTCTTCCACTTCGCGAGGCGTAAGGCCGGTCAGAAGCTGACCCTTCTTGTCCAGTACGCCGGGTGTGTTGGTCATGAAAATGACTTTCTCTGCAAGCAGAACGCCCGCAATCTTGCCAGCGGCGACGTCAGCATTAATGTTGTAGGCATTCCCCTCGGCATCGGCACCAAGCGGGGCCACTACCGGTATGAAATCGCGAGCGTCCAGATGCTGGATGATTTCCGGATCAATGCTGGTGATTTCACCGACCTGGCCGATATCAAGCATCTGGTCGGCTTTTTCCTTGCTGGCCACCAGCATTTTCCTGGCGTGAATAAAATTGCCATCCTTGCCGGTCAAGCCAACCGCCTTGCCACCATGCTTGTTGATCAAAGTGACGATGTCCTGGTTAACCAGACCGCCCAACACCATTTCAACAACGTCCAGGGTTTCTTCGTCTGTAACGCGCATACCCTGGATAAATTCGCTTTGTTTGCCGATGCGCTTTAACAAGTCGGCAATCTGAGGCCCCCCACCATGAACAACGACTGGGTTCATGCCGACTAGTTTGAGCAGTACCACGTCCTTTGCAAAAGCTTCCATCAAATGACGTTCAGTCATGGCATTGCCGCCGTACTTGATGACGATGGTCTTGTCGTAGAAGCGCTGGATGTAGGGTAGCGCCTCGGAAAGAATATTTGCCTTGTCGGCGGGGGCGAAATCGGTCATGGAAGCCTCTGTTTAACTTTAAGCGATTTTAGTTCCATGCGGCGCAATAAAAAAGCAGGTATAAGCCGGCCTGCAAAAAGAAGTGGTCAGGGTGTTGTTATCGCTCCATAACAAGCCCTTTACAGGCAACCGTAGGTCTCATAGGCGGAACCAATTGCGGGGACTGTTCCCAAAAGGGAATGTGTTATGTGGATTTGGGAAAATCAGCATAAAATTAATAAAACACAAGGAGGGGGCATGAGTGATCCGGCACTTTGGCTGGAGGAGCATGGAGATTATTTGTTCCGGTACGCTCGAAGGCGTCTTTATACGGATGAGCTGGCCGAGGATGCAGTGCAAGAGACACTGCTGGCGGCACTGAAAGCACGTGAAAAGTTTGCCGGCGCCAGTTCTGAGCGAACCTGGTTGACGGGCATACTTAAGCACAAGATTGTCGATACGATAAGAATCCAGGCGCGCGAAATAACGGCTCCAAGCGGGTCTGATGCGGAAGACCCAAGTGATTGGGAGGCGCTTTTTGATCAAAGCGGCCATTGGCTTGAAACCGTCAGGGACTGGGGTGATCCTTCTTCCGAACTTGAAAAATCCCGTATCCGCCAGGCGCTGGACGATTGTTTCAGGCGACTTAAACCGGCGCTCGCACAGATTTTTTCACTTCGTGAGCTATCTGGCTTAGGCAACGAGGAAATATGTAAGGAGCTCAACATCACTGCGACGAATGCGTGGGTGATGCTGCATCGAGCCCGTTTGTTCCTTCGGGAATGTTTGGATACCCGAATCTAGGGGGCATGATGGGAATGATTCATAAAACCTGTAAGGAGACCTCGATGCTGGTGACTCAGTCACTGGATCGCAGGCTGACATGGAGTGAACGCATGAGCATGGGCATTCACTTGGCTATTTGTGACAATTGCGCCCGTTTCATGAGGCAGATGCATGCGCTCAGAACATGGTTGAGCACTGAAGATGAATCTACCCAGCCGGGACTGAGTGAGGAAAGTCGCGAGCGAATTTCCCAAAAGTTGCGGGAGGGGGAGTAGTCATTACTTTGAATTTTGTTATGCCGTACTACGGTTTTGAACTTACCAAAAGGAGTGTTTACAAGATGGCAAGCAGGAAAAAAACAATTAGCGTGGCCGTCGGCTCGGCTTTTGTGGCGGGCATCACGATGGCCCCGATGACGAACGCGGCAGACAACCCATTCGCCTTGCAAAGCCTGCAGCGCGGTTACATGGTGGCTGACGCTAACACTACAGAAGCAAAATGTGGACAGGGCAGGTGCGGTGGTGCCATGGCTTCTGCAGCCAAGGCTGGTGAAGCCAAATGTGGCATGAGCATGATGGATGCCAATAAGGACGGCAGGATTTCCAGGGGTGAATTCAGGAAAGCCCACGATGCAATGTTTGCCGCCAAGGACAAAAACAAGAACGGTTACATTGACGCCGACGAAATGACTGTCCCAATGGAAGCTGCGCCTGCGGCAGTTGCGCCAGCAGGCAAGGCTGGCGAAGCCAAGTGCGGCCAAGGCAGGTGCGGCGCCATGCCCAAGAAATAAAGCGTTGTGCGCCATGGATACCGTCGTGCAAAACGTGCCGATTTGTGGCGCCGGCCTCGGGTATCGCAGAGAATTGATGGAAGCCCTCGATGCCGGCGTGCCTGATGTCATCCGGTTTTTCGAAATTGCGCCGGAAAACTGGATTGACATGGGTGGCGCCTTGGGGCGGCGCTTCAGGGCTTTTGCCGAGCAACACCGCTTTGTCTGCCACGGTCTTTCGTTATCTTTAGGAGGCCCATCCCCGCTGGATGAAATGCTGTTGCGCAAGATCAAGGATTTTCTCGACCAATTCAAGATCCCGCTCTACACCGAGCATTTGTCCTATTGTGCAGATGATGGGCACCTCTATGATCTGCTGCCAATCCCCATGACGGGCGAAGCCGTGAAATATGTGGCTGCGCGCATCCGTCATACCCAGGAAATCCTGGAAAGACGCATCGCCATTGAGAATGCCTCGTTTTACGTCAACGCGCCCATGGCTGAAATGGACGAACCGACTTTCGTTCGAGCGGTACTGGAAGAGGCAGATTGCAACCTGCACCTTGACGTCAATAATGTCTATGTAAACAGCGTCAACCATGGATTTGACCCCC
This sequence comes from Thiobacillaceae bacterium, assembly GCA_024643305.1. Taxonomy (GTDB): domain Bacteria; phylum Pseudomonadota; class Gammaproteobacteria; order Burkholderiales; family Thiobacillaceae; genus UBA6918. Next base: position 3,608 of record JAHENE010000061.1, read on the forward strand.
GTACCTACATTGCAGCGATGCCGGCTGACCGTGTGGTTTATATGCACACTGCCGGGCATTACTACGAGGCGGAGGATTTCATTATTGATACCCATGGTGCAGACGTCATTGATCCGGTATGGGAGTTGCTCGATTTTACATACCAAACCCTGGGCGTACGGCCAACCCTGCTTGAGCGCGACTTCAATATCCCGCCATTGGCGGAGTTGGTGAAAGAGATCGAGCGAATCGATGTTTTGCAGCGCAAATACGAGCAAACCCCGTATGTTCGGCATGTGCATGGATGAACTGCCTTCATTTCAGGCGTTTCAATACGCATTCGCTGCCCACATCCGCGACCCAAAAAATGTGAAACGTCCGCAGGGTGTGCCGGCTCGGCGCATGGCTGTTTACAACGAACTGCTTCATAGCAATATCGAAAGTTTTTTGTTGAGCTGCTTCCCGGTGCTGAGAAAAGTTCTTGGCAGCAGAAAATGGGCCCGGCTGGTGCGGGCTTTTATCGCAGAGCATCGTAGCAATACGCCTTATTTCAGACAGATATCGGACGAATTCCTGCGATTCTTGCAGAATGAATGGCAGCCGGACGACAGTTACCCAAACTACCTTCTGGATCTGGCGCATTACGAATGGATAGAGCTTGTGTTATCAGTTTCAAATCATGACGAGCATCTACCGGTGTTTGATGCGCAGGGTGATCTGCTTGACGGGCGACCATTGTTAACCCCCGTATTGGCGAACCTTGCCTACCGCTACCCTGTACACTGCATCAAACCGCGCATGAAAGTTGTGGGGAAACCCACTTATCTCCTGGTGTTCCGGAACGCCGCATTGCAGGTTAGGTTCATGGAGCAAAGCGGCGTTAGCGCACGCCTGCTTGCTTTGCTGGAAGGAGGAGGACTAACCGGGAGGCAGGCAGTGGAACAATTGGCCTTGGAACTGGGCCACCCAAATCCGGCGCAACTGATTGGGTTTGCTAGGGAGTATCTCGAAGAGCTTCGCGCAGCCGGTGTGGTATTGGGAACGCAATGCTGAACAGGGTGCGCTAAAGGAATGGGAAACGGGCTTCACCCTTTTTGGGACGCCGATGCATAGACAAAAAAAGCCCCATCCGAAGATGGGGCTTTAAGTTTGCAGCTACGCGGCTTACTTGATGATGCGCAGTTCCACGCGGCGGTTTTGGGCGCGACCATCTGCTGATCCGTTGTCAGCAACTGGCATGGATTCGCCATAACCCTTGGAAGTAAGGCGGTTGGCATCAATGCCCTTTGAAATGAAGTAGTCCATCACGGCTTGAGCGCGACGTCCGGAAAGCCCCTCGTTGTACTCATCCGTGCCTACAGCATCGGTGTGGCCGCCAACCTCGACCTTGATTTCAGGGTAGCGCGCCAGGGTTGCGATCACATCGTCGAGAATGGGCAGCGCATCGTCGCGCAGGGCGGATTGGTCAAAGTCAAAGTTCACACCCTTGAGAACGGTAATTTCTTTCAGTGGGCAGCCAGTGTGGTCAACCTTTGTGCCTGCAGCGGTGTTCGGGCAGAGATCCTTATCATCGGTTACGCCATCACCATCGCTGTCGCCTATGACTGCAGCGGCAGGTGCGGCAGCAGGCGCTGCAGCAGGTGCGGCAGTAGCGGGGCCAGATTCAGGCGGAAGCAGGCTGGGATTGGCCGCCATAGCGTCGGCAAAAACCTTGTCCTTGTCGAGGAAGAGCTGATCTGCAGCAGACAGGGGGCAGATGGTGTCCGGGTCGAATTCAGCCTTCTCTTTTCCGTCGAACAGGTTGGGCGTATCCAGGCGCTGCAGACCGATAGCGGCAAGCAGATTGCCCATGGAAGCCTGTGTGCGGCCATAGGACTGGATGTAGTCGTGCGTGGCATTTACGTAGGCACGGCGTGCTTCAAACAGCTCATTTTCGGTGTCCAGCAGGTCAAGCAGGGTGCGCTGGCCAATATCAAACTGTTTGCGATAAGCATCGCGGGCTTTTTCGGTGGAAGTCAGATGCTGTTCAAGATACCTGAGCTGCTCTTCCAGGCGGAAGATATCGTTGTGCGCGATGCTCAAGGTTTGACGAACGTCGCGACACTCCTTGTCACGCAAGTCCTTGGCCACATTTACGCGTTCAACATACTGGCGTTCGGCAGCCTTGTCGGAGCCACCGTTATAAAGGTTGTAATTCATGGCCAGACCAATTTTACGGTCGTCGTAGTTGCCATCATATCCATTGGTGTCCCATCCCCAGGACTGGCTGGCTTGAAGGTCGAGCCGCGGGTAATATCTGGCGCGGCGGACCTGGACGTCGGCCAGCGAGGAAACAATATTTTCGTTGGCTGCTGCCAGAGCGGGGTTGCCTTCGTATGCTTTTCTCAGGGCGTCGACCTTCTTGGAAGGTACGCCTTCCTTAAGGTAGCCAAGACCCGCCATTTCAGATGGGGGGAGGGTGCCTACAAGGCGCTGGTAGCGTGCGCTTACATCATGCAAATTGCTGGCTTCGGTCAGCAAATTGGATTCGGCAAGGGCCAAACGGCCGGCGGCTTGCTCAAGATCAACGCCACGGCCTACGCCCAGTTTTACCTTGCGCTGGATCTGTTCATAAACCGCGCGGTGCTGGACATAATTTTGCTCGGCAAGCTTGTGGAGTTCACGATAGCGCAGCACATCGTTGTAGGCGCGCATCGTTTCCACTGCCGTACTTTCCGAGGCGTCGAGGAGTTCGTAATAACGAACGCGTTGGGCATAGCTGAGGCGCTTGACGTCATTGCGGGTTGCAAAGCCGTCAAACAGTATTTGATTAAGCCGCAGTTCAATGCCCTTGGATGTGAAATCTCGATGTCCGCCAGCGGCAACCGGATCGTCCCTGTGCTCGCTAAAGATACCCGCGTTAAGATCAACCGTTGGCAGGTAACGTCCCTTTACGGTATCGATGGTCTCGGTGGCCTCCTTGTAGGCATGCCATTTGGCCTGCACCTCTGGATTGCGTAGCACAGCTTCCTGAGCCGCATCCTTTAGCGTAATGGGTTGAGCATAAGCTGTGCCAACCATTGCAGCCATAATAGAAACTCGGAACCAATACGGAATCATTTCAAACCCCTTCAAGAAAAATATGGATGTCTCCCAACCCAATTACCTTAGTAGATGTCTTGAACAAATGTAATTGGGTCGGCGACAGGACTTTTTTATTCTCCGCTTTTCCTGCAGTTTTTCGCCAAATAGGCCGATATTTATGGGCAGATGTTCCGCATGATAAGCGTAAATCAAAAAAACAGGCAACCCTGTCTTTTTAGGCAATTGACCAAATTACCACATAATGTTGTATTTTCGACAAACTGGGTTTCTCGGAAAGTGCCTGATTATCGGGCTTTTCTTCCTGGGCATCCCCAATCCTCAGGCTGCGCTGCCAAATGTGGAGAAAATGCTCCTGTTGGCGCAGGCGCGTTATGGCGCCCAAGCCGTCCTGGCTGTGAATCAATGGCGGGAGATGCTGGCAAAATCACAAGGGAAACCTGAAGCGGAGCAAATTATCCGAATTAACGACTTCTTTAATCGCAGGATCGTTTTCGAGGATGACCCGGTGATATGGGGGAAGCCGGACTACTGGGCGACGCCGCTCGAAACTTTGGGACGCGGCATGGGGGATTGCGAAGACTTCGCCATAGCCAAGTATGTTTCACTCAAGAGTCTTGGAATTCCGATCGACAAACTTCGGTTGACCTACGTTCGGGCACAACTCGGCGGTTACGGGGGCAGCGTATCGCAGGCGCACATGGTGCTGGCGTATTATCCCCTGCCCAATCAAGAACCCTTGATTTTGGACAACCTGATCAGTGATATCCGGCCTGCTTCCCAACGAAACGATCTTTTTCCGGTTTTCAGTTTTAACAGCGAAGGTTTGTGGGTGGGCAATGGCGCCTCGGAAAAACCCTCAGGAAGCCCGACTGCACGGCTTTCTCGCTGGCGCGATGTGATTGCCCGTATGCAGAGTGAGGGTGTTGAATAGCAACAACATCTTTTATACATATTGATATAGTTAACGCTGGAGAATAACCCATGTCCCTGTTTAGACGCATCTGGCTAGCAGTAATAGGGCTCACCATCGCTGCCTTTGCAGGCAGTCTTCTGGTGAATGCTTATTCTGCACGCAGTTATCTGGAAAAACAGCTTTATCTCAAGAATCTGGACAATGCTACGGCGCTGGCGCTATCCATGTCGCAGATTAGGGAGAAAGACCCAGTAACCATAGAACTATTGCTTTCCGCCCAGTTTGATACCGGCCATTACCAGGAAATCACGCTTAGCGACCCTGCGGGCAAGGTGGTGGTTGAGCGGGTACAGGAAGTTGATGGCGACATCGGGGCGCCTGCCTGGTTCGTGCGGTTGTTTCCCATCAAAGCCGCTCCCGGCATTGCCCACGTGCAGGATGGCTGGAAGCAGTTTGGCACCATCACCTTGGCCAGCCAGAGCAAGTTTGCTTACCAGGACCTGTGGAAAAGCACCATGGAGCTTTTTGTCTGGTTTCTGGTGGGTGGCGTTATTGCCGGATTGATTGGAACCTTGATGCTGCGGCTTATCACCAAGCCGCTGGATCGTGTTGTCGAGCAGGCGCAGGCCATCTCCCGCAGGCAGTTCATAACAGTGGATTTGCCAAGAATCCCTGAGTTGAACAGTGTTGTGCAGGCCATGAATGACATGGTGCTACGGGTAAAACAGATGTTTGCCGATGAGGCCGCACGACTTGAATTTCTGCGCCAGCAGGCAAACCACGATAGCGTGACTGGACTACCCAACCGGGAATTCTTCATTAATCGCCTGCGCGATGCATTGGTCAGCGAAGAATCGGCTGCCGGCTTGCTGGCAATAGTTCGACTGGCTGACCTTGAGGCCATCAACGCCAAATTGGGGCATGACAAAGCTGACCAGTTGCTGCAATCAGTGGCTGGACTCCTTAACAGGGAATGCGCCGTCCAAAGTGACTGGCTGGCTGCGCGAATCCGCGGCTCGGACTTTTCCATACTTGCCCCACATGCGGTAGATGCCGCCATGCTGGCAGATTCTCTCGATCAATCCATGCGGCAACACGTTGCAACCGCTTTTCCCGAGCTTGAAAATCTGTTCCACGTTGCGGTTGTCGGCTACAGGCGAGGTGAGGCGATGGATGTCCTGTTGGCCAATGCTGACACAGCCTTGGCTACCGCAGAGGGCAAAGGGTATAACCAATCGCATGCCAGCGAAGTGCCGGACCATGTTCCGCCCGCCACTTCGGCCGAGGGTTGGCGCAATTTGGTGGCCAATGCCCTAGCCGAACAGCGCCTGAAGCTTGCACACTTCCCGGTGTTGAACGCCAGCGGACAATCCATTCACCAGGAATGCGCCATTCGCCTGCAAGCGGTGTCGGATGGCCCGTGGCTTCCAGCTGGCGATTTCATGCCCATGGCCGAACGCCTGAAGCTCACATCAGAACTGGATCTACAAGCCATCAATCTTGCATTGAGCATCCTGCGGACAGACAGGGGTGATATTGCCGTCAATCTTTCTGCGGACACGATCGCCGACTGGGGGTTTCATAACAAGCTGGTCGAGTTGCTGGAAGGGCAGCAGTCCTTGTGTCAGCGTCTGTGGGTCGAAGTGGCCGAGCATGGTGTTTTCCGGCAATTGGAAGCCTACCGGGATCTTTGCCGCACACTCAAAAAGCTGGGATGCCGAGTAGGCGTAGAGCACTTCGGGCACCGCTTCGGCGAGATCGCCAAGTTGTCAGATCTTGGCCTGGATTACCTCAAAGTCGACGGCAGCTTTATCCGTGACATTCATCAGAATGCCGGCAATCAGGAATTCCTTAAGGGTGTATGCAAGATGGCGCACTCCATTG
>JAHENE010000306.1 GCA_024643305.1 Thiobacillaceae bacterium
CAGGTACAGGCCAAGGCCGCCGCCGCGCCAGTGGCGTCTGCCCCACCTGCCGGTCTGTCGCCACTATCTCCCGGTCGGCCACTGGATAGCGCCACGCGCGGATTCATGGAACAGCGATTTGGTAACGGTTTTGAAGATGTGCGTGTGCATACCGATACACAGTCAGCGACACAGGCCGACGAGCTGCACGCCAGGGCCTTTACCATCGGCCGGGATATCGTTTTTGCGCGCAACGAATATCAACCCGCCAGTACCGAAGGGCGTACGTTGCTGGCGCACGAGCTGGCCCATACCCTGCAACAGGCCCGTAGCGGGCCGTTGATCCAGCGCACGCCGGCCAACGAAGTCGATGCGGAGAAGGATGTGGCGAATCCACCAGCCGATGAACGTACCAAGTGGGTGGAAAAATTGCCTATCGGTATTCGTTCCAGCATTGACGTTATAGGGGATCGATTGCAAGGAAAGATGCGTGATCTCAAACGGCTCAGCGGTGGAGGCAAGGCGCGAGCAGCAAAAAGGCTGACTAGTAAAGAAAAGGCCGATCCCCAGGCCGCACTTGAAGGCATCCGTACCGAGAATGTCGCCAGCTGGACCGTTAACCGGGCTAAGTTTATGGATTACATGGCACCCAGCCTCGGTGGTGACAAAGGTGTGAAGTCTTATTTCAGTTCGCTCGTGAATTTTGGAAAGTCAGAGTTGTATGTACATCCTGAGGTAGCGCGGCGTTTGATGCGGGTGGAAAAAGATCTCAAACAGCTCACACTACCCATGCCAGAGACGAGCGTGGGATTCAGCGTCCGTGGGGATCATCTACATGACAAGTCAAAGCGCAAACGAAAATCTCAGGGGATGCTGGCCCATGCGATGGGTATCGCAATTGACTACTTTGCTTACAAAAATGTCCACCTTACGGATGCACGCCTGCGTGCAGTAATGCAAGCGGTCACGGGCCGCTTACCGAATATGGAACTTCCAGACCGAGCGTTATCTACCATCGTACAATCGGGTGAGACAAAAATGGGTAATGTTCAAGGCAAGGACAAGGTAGATGAGGGTAAGTGGCAGGCGGTGGAACGGAAGATTGGTGAGGAGTTCAATGCCCTTGTGCAGGCATCGAATGCTATGGAAATGAGCCTTGGACCGCTGCGGGATGAGGTTATCACCCGTCATCAACAGTTGATGTCTTTGCGCAGTGAAACCAAGCGACTCAAGGCTGCTGTCAGAAGAGCTCCAAAGGCTAAGAGGGAACTGGCACAGGGCCAGGCTGATGCCAGTGAGGCCGTGTTGCGTGTTGCTGAGGCTGCACTGAAGGCCGATCTGCCCAGGTTATTTAAGCCGTGGCTCGGCAAAATAGATGCACGGATTGCCACCTTAAAGCTGAAAGCTTTTTTGCAGGGCGTTGACCTTGAGCAAATCACAACCAATCAGGGGATCAAGGATCTTGCGGGGAGAGCCAGCGCGGCTGTCAAACCCGGTAAGGCATCGCTATCTCGCGCTGCGTCGATAGCCAAGCAGTCCGCCGAGACGGCGGCAGGTGTGATCAATCGTGTCGATGGAAATAATGAGGCGATAACAGCCGGGCGGATTCCGAAGAGCGCAACGACGTCGGATAGTGACACATGGTCGAAAGCCCTTGGGGAGGTCCGCGCAGGGGCCGTCAGGCAGATGAATCAGGCGGCGGATATTGGGCTTCAGGCCAGCACGGTATTAGGTGCCAGACCATCGCCGCCACCCCGCTTGCGCAAGGAAAAGATCAATCGATTTCGCGGCCCAGGCGAATTGGAACGGTTGAAAACCAGGTTAATCAACAATCAGGCCAGGATTGATAAGGCAACCGGAACGCTTGTGACGGGTAAGACCGCTACGCCCGATGCCTTGTCCCTTGGTCAAGAACTGCAACAGCGAAAGGCCTATAATGCCCAGGTTAGGGCGGGTTTAGGTGCAAATGCATTAGAGCAATTGCAAAGCGATAAATACGACTTGTTCTGGTTGCGAAAGGCGGCTACCGACCTCGTCACCAATCTTGATTTTATGTTCAAGGAAGCCGACGTGAAAGACCCAGGTGCCGTGCAGTTGCTGGGGGGGCTGGGAGACGCGTATGGCGGAGGGGGTTTCTTTGGACCCAATAAGCGCAGCATCGGCGCAAAGGCGGGGGATAAATATTATTCTGAGTCGGGTTTCAACCAGCAGTTTTTCCAAACGATGGCATCGTATGGTTTCGAAATCGCAGCCACCTGGAAAACCAGCGATGCCATGCATTTTGAGCTGGAAAAGCTGGTAAGCCAGATCGTCCCGCCCGACAGCGCTGATGCCGATCGGCAAGCCAAGGGTGAGTCCTTTGCCAACACGGCCGTAACTTCACGCGAGTTACTCAGGCAAGAGGGTGGGTTGATTGAATCTAATTAATGTCAGATTGTCCACGAGGCTGTCCAGATCATGGTGAAGTTGGCAGCCATGGCAAAATCTGCGGAGTCGAAGCCGGCCTATCGGCCGCACCACACACATCACGCCGATATGGCGAACGGACAGGTGGCCGAGGTCAGCGC
>JAHENE010000062.1 GCA_024643305.1 Thiobacillaceae bacterium
ATTGCGTCGGGTGGGCATGGTTTGTGTCTCTTGAGTTTCTACGATTACGGGTTCTGTCGCGAAGCGAGCCAAAAGCTTACATAGACGCGTAAAATCAGGGCCTCTTGAAAAGGCTCACCGCTCACCATGACGCTCACCAAATTACTGCAATCCCAGGGCTTCGGCACGCGCCGCGAATGCCGCGAGCTTGTTCTTTCGGGCAGGGTAATGGTGGCGGGGGAGGTTGTGACGGATGCCGAAACCGAAGTGGCACCCGAGGCACTGAAGTTCTCTGTTAACGGACAGGACTGGCTGTATAGGGTGAATGCATACGTCATGCTGAACAAGCCGGCAGGCTATGAGTGCTCGCAAAAACCCAAACATTACCCAAGCGTGCTGAGCCTGTTGCCGGTCCAGTTGCGTAACCGCGGGTTGCAGACGGTTGGGCGGCTGGACGAGGACACCACCGGCCTGTTGTTGTTGACCGACGACGGGCAATTTCTGCATGTGTATACCTCGCCGAAGAAAAACATTGCCAAGGTTTATCGTGCGACGGTCAAACATCCGCTGACAGACGCACAGCTGACTGCTTTATGCGCCGGTGTTGTGTTGCACGACGACCCCGAGCCGGTGATTGCGCAATCGGCTATTGCGCGCGATGCGCATACGCTGGAGCTGACACTGACAGGCGGAAAATATCATCAAGTAAAGCGCATGGTGGCCGCCGTAGGCAACCGCGTGGAAGCCCTGCATCGCGAGCGCATGGGTGAATTTGGTCTGCCGGCGGCTCTGGCGCCAGGTGAGTGGTGCTACGTGGAGCCGACCAGCGCTTCCTGAAGAGCAGAACTCGATAAGGGCAAGGGCAGGACAGCGTCAATTCTGTGGCGTTGCTTCAAAAGATCCAGATCCGCTGCATGGAAAGGGTCATACAGTACGATGATGCGGGTGTTTGGATTGCGCGTGGCCACTGCAAGCAAGGATTCCAGGTTGCTGACGCGATCATGGAAGTAACGCCTGTAGAAATCCGCTAACACTATGTCTGGGTGCCATGTTTTCAAACGGCTCATGGCTCGTCGAGCGGAGGTTTCAATAACCACTTCGTAGCCTAGTTCTTCTATCTGCGGCTGAAGATTGCCGCAGCAGCCTGTTTCCATAAGAACTAGCAGTTTTTTCATGATGGTTTATACATATAAAGATATGAACAACGGGCCGCTTGATCGTGGTCCAAGTTCATTGCCACATATTTTCCCACAATGTAAATACTTGGTTGCTTGGGCCGCACATGTTGCTGCCGGGTTATGCATTTAAGCAATAAGGAGACGAATAATGTTTAAACACTTTTTTTCATTGGGCGCGATAAGCGTTGCGCTGATGACGGTTCCTGCGATGAACGTGAAGGCAGAAGAGCGTTACTACGACCCTTCCAACGTGGCTAGCCCAACGGGGAAAACCATAGGCTATGAATTGGATTTGAGAATTGGCTGTCCTGGCCAGTCGTTTTCGGGCACGCCATGCAAGGCGTCCCAGCCGCTCGACAGCGATGGTGATGGGGTGATTGATGAGAAGGACAAGTGCCCTAATACCCCGAAAGGCCGCAAGGTGGATGCAAACGGCTGCGAACTGGATAGTGACGGCGATGGCGTTGTGGACGGGCTGGACAAGTGCCCCAATACTCCCCCAGGCCGCAAGGTTAACGCCCAGGGTTGCGAACTTGATAGCGACGGCGATGGCGTTATGGATGGATTGGACAAGTGTCCCAATACCCCCCCAGGCCGCAAGGTGGATGCAAACGGCTGCGAAATCGATACTGATGGTGACGGCTTGGTGGATGGCGTGGACAAATGTCCCACCGTGTATGCAAAAACAGCTGATGGCTGTCCGCTGCAACCTGCGCCTGTGCCAGAGAAGCTGGTTCTGGAAGGGGTGAATTTTGACAACGACAAAGCCACATTGCGTTCGGATGCACAGGCCATTCTTGAACAGGCTGCTGAATCATTGAAGAAGTGGGGTGATGTCAAGGTTGAAGTCGCAGGACACACCGATTCCAAAGCCAGTGATGACTACAATATGAAGTTGTCGCAGAGCCGGGCAGAGGCTGTTCGAGAGTACCTCATCAGTAAGGGCGTTGGGGCCGATCGGTTGAGTGCCAAGGGGTATGGCGAGACTGCCCCTGTCGCGGACAATGAAACCGAAGAAGGGCGGGCCCATAATCGGCGAGTGGAACTGGTGCCCCAGCAGTAATTGGGCACCCATAAAATGGAACGGGGGCTTAGCCCCCGTTTTTTTTGTTAAAAGAGATGATTAACGATGAGGCATTGCCTCGTGAGTGGGTTTAAGGCCGGGGTCCAGCTCTGTGCGGTCGTCGAATACCACGCAGTTTCCAGCCCAGTGTGCGCCGCCGACTTCCTCGAAATATTTGAGAATGCCGCCATCGAGTTGGTAGACGTTCTGCATGCCGAGCTTGTTCATGTAGAGCACGGCTTTTTCGCAGCGAATGCCGCCGGTGCAAAAGGTGACCACGGCTTTATCGGCGAAATCCTGCCGATGGGTGGCAATGGCTTCAGGATACTGTGAGAAACGTTCGATGCCGAAATCGAGGGCATTGATGAAGGTGCCGGCTTCCACTTCAAACACGTTGCGCGTATCGATCATCACCACTTCACGGCCGTTATCATCGGTGCCGCGATCCAGCCAGTTTCTCAGCTTGGCGGCTGAGATAGCTACAGCGCGGTGCTCCTCGGGACGAATATCCAGCACCTTCATGGTGATGATTTCCTTCTTGAGACGGACGCGCATTTTTTTGAAAGGAACAGATTCAGACCAGCTTTTCTTCGCGACGATATCGGCGAAGCGTTCATCCGCGTGGAGAAAATCCAGGAAGCCATGGATGGCGTCAGTCTCGCCGGCCAGGAAAATGTTGATGCCTTCCGGTGCAAGCAGGATCGTACCTTTGAGCTGCAGTGAGTCGCATTGTTGTTGCAGACAATCGCGCAGGTTTTCCCGATCGGTCAGGCTGACGAACTTGTAGGTGGAGATGTTGAGTACGGACATGAAAAACGAAAAGTCGGGTTAAGCGCAGAGAAAAACAAGCTTATTTTACTCTGCGCCCAGCGTGCCTTTTGCGGAAAAAGCCATTAAGTCCGGATGGGGGTCAGGAGGCCTTTTTCTTGGCAGCCGGTTTTTTGGCCGGGGCCTTCTTGGCTGGGATCTTTTTCGCAGCAGCTTTCTTGGTGGTGCCGCCCTTCTCCGCTTTTGCGGCGATCAGCGGCAATGCATCAAGCAGGGTTATGGATTGTGGATCAAGATCCTTGGGCAGCGTGGCGTTGACCTTGTTGTGGCTTACATACCAGCCGTAGCGGCCGTTTTGCAGGTTTACCGGCTTGCCGTCTTCGGGGTGTTTGCCGAGCTCTTTCTTTTCGCTACCCGCGGCGCCGCGGCCGCGGGTCGCTGGCATTTCCAGTACTTCAACGGCTCTTTCCAAACCAATGGTGTAGACGTCATCGTCTTTGGGTATGGATTTGAACTTGCCGTCGTGCAGCAGGTAGGGGCCAAAACGGCCGATATTGGCAACGATGGGCAGTCCGGTTTTGGGATTGTGGCCCACCTCGCGCGGCAGCGACAGCCATTTGAGCGCCATTTCCAGCGTAGCGGACTCCGGCGGCAGCCCCTTGGGCAGCGAAGCGCGGCGCGGTTTGGGCGCCTTCTTGTCTTCGGGTGTTACGCCGACCTGCACATACCAGCCGAAACGGCCGTTCATCAAGAACACGTCTTCACCGGTGGCGGGATAGCTGCCCAGTACGGAGGGGCCTTCTTCATTGCCGTGCAGCGGACGGGTGTAATCGCACGTCGGGTAGGCCGAACAACCGATGAAGATCCCTCGCTTGCTGGCCTGCATGTTCAGCGTGGCGCCGCATTTGGGACATTTTTCCTCCATCGGCACACCGCGCTCGACATTCTGCTTGGCGGCAAGTTCGCCATTGAATTCCTTCCAGAAATCCTCAAGCAGCTTGGTCCACACCCGCTTGCCGTTGGAAACATCGTCTAGCCGGTCTTCCAGCTTGGCGGTGAAGTCGTAATCGACGTAGTGGGTGAAATGCCGCGTGAGAAAGCCATTTACCAATCGCCCGATAGGGGTTGGCATAAAGCGTTTCTTGTCGAGGATGGCGTACTCGCGATCCTGCAAGGTGGAGATGATGCTGGCGTAGGTGGAAGGCCGGCCGATACCAAACTCCTCTAGCGCCTTGACCAGGCTTGCTTCGGTGAAACGCGGCGGCGGCTGGGTGAAATGCTGCTCGCCGTAGAGATTGTCTACCGGCAGGATTTCACCTTCTTTCAAAAGCGGTAGCTTGGCCTCTTCCTCATCTTCCTCGTCGTCATGGTAGACCGCGAGAAAGCCGGCAAAGGCCAGGGTTTGGCCAGTGGCGCGAAACACGCCCTGATTCACCATCATGTCGGCGGCCACGGTGTCGAACTGGGCAGCGTTCATTTGCGAGGCGACGGCACGCTTCCAGACCAGTTCGTACAGGCGGTACTGGTCACTCGAAAGAAAACTCTTCAGGCTTTCCGGCGTGCGCGCAACCGAAGTCGGGCGGATGGCTTCATGCGCTTCCTGCGCGTTCTTGGTTTTGGCGCGGTAATGGATGGGCTGGCTGGGCAGGAAGTCCTTGTCGAACTTCTTGCCGACCCAGTCGCGGATGTCGGCTATTGCCTCGTTGGCGAGGTTTACCGAATCGGTTCGCATGTAGGTGATAAGGCCGACCGTGCCGGAACCGACATCAATGCCTTCATACAGCTGCTGTGCGGTGCGCATGGCGCGGTCGGTTGTCATGCCCAGCTGGCGCACTGCCGCCTGCTGCAGGGTCGAGGTGGTGAACGGCGGCGGCGCATTGCGTGCCTTACGCTTCTTTTCCACCTGCATGACCTTGGCTTCCTTGGCTTCCAAGGTTTTCAGGATTTGTGCCTGGCGGGCCTCATTTTCCACGGAAAACTGCGTGAGTTTTTCGCCCTCGAAATGCGTGAGCCTGGCGGAGAAGGTTTGCTTTTCCTTGTGCGAGTCCAGATGGAGCGTCCAGTATTCGCGCGGCGTGAACTTCTCGATTTCTTCCTCGCGCTCGACAATCAAACGCAGTGCAGGGCTTTGCACGCGCCCGGCCGAGAGCCCGGGACTGATTTTTTTCCACAGCAGCGGCGACAAATTAAAACCGACCAGATAATCCAGCACGCGCCGTGCCTGCTGGGCGTTGACCAGATCCATCGAAATGTCACGCGGGTGCGCCACGGCATCCTTCACCGCGCTTTCGGTGATTTCATAAAATGCGACGCGTTTCAGCTTGCCGGGCTTGAGCAGTTTTTTCTCATTAAGGATCTCGGCCAGATGCCAGGATATGGCCTCACCCTCACGGTCCGGGTCGGTTGCGAGCAGGATTTCGTCGGCTCTTTTTGCCGCCTTGCAGATTGCGTCGACGTGCTTTTGGTTACGCTCGATGATCTGGTATTTCATCGAGAAGTCATCAGTATTGACCGCCCCTGTCTTGGGCTCAAGATCGCGCACGTGGCCATAGGAGGCGAGGATTTCATAATCGCCGCCCAGATATTTCTGCAGCGTTTTCGACTTGGAAGGGGACTCAACGACGACGAGTTTCATTTAATTTTCAGTGCAGTGTGGTCTCGTTGAGCAACAGCTCTTCCAGAAAGGTGAAGTGTTCAATATGGCCGCGGCTCCATAGCACGACCAAACTCATCCAGCGTACTTGGTCGGCGCTGATGTCCTCGCCGGGAAGTAGCAGCAATCCGTTGATGACCCATTCACGTGATACCGCGTCGAGAATCTGGGCTTCCTCCAGAAAACGCAGGCTGGCGATGCAGTCATCGTCAAGCCTGTCCATCTCCTCAGGCGCATAGTGCCGGAAATGCGCGACTTCCATCAAACGTGGATGGGTTTCCGTTGTCGCCATGTATCCAAACCAGTCGAGCGCCTCTTTGACGGAAATCTCGTCAAATCCGGCGGCGAAAAGCTTCTTTTCCAGAACGTCGCGATCAGGGGCCAGTTCGGCCATGCGGTAGCTTTCGTACAAATAGACCAGGATTTCAAGCATACATTTCAGATAAGTCGTTGGTAGCGCCCGCCCGGAAGTTGGGTGACCCGTCCTTCCAGTTCAAGCGTCAACAGCTTCGCCGAAAGCGCTTCCACCGTCAACCCGCTACGCGCCGCAAGCTGGTCCAGACTGGCGGGATCGTAGCCCAGATGTTGTAAAAGCGGCTCAATCTCGCCGCCAGGGCTTGTGTCAGGGGACGGGGGCGGCATGGCAGCCCAGGCCAGCTCTTCCACGATGTCCTGTGCCGATTCAATCAGCTTGGCGCCCTGTTTGATCAAAGCGTGACAGCCTTTGGACAGCGGCGAGTGGATGGAACCGGGAATGGCCATGACTTCGCGCCCCTGCTCCAGCGCCAGCCTTGCCGTGATGAGCGAACCGGAATTAAGCGCAGCTTCCACCACCAGCACGCCGTGCGAAAGCCCAGAAATAATGCGGTTGCGCTTGGGAAAGTGACCGGGCGCCGAAATCGTGCCCAGCGGGAACTCGGACAACAGCAAGCCTTTTTCGGCGATTTCATGCGCCAGTGTTTTGTTGCGGGCCGGGTAGACCCGGTCCAGACCGGTGCCGACTACAGCGATGGTGGAGCCGGCGCCCTTCAAGCCGCCGCGATGCGCAGCCGCATCGATGCCCAGCGCCAGCCCGCTAGTGATTGAAATGCCAGCTTCTGACAGGGTCTGTGCAAAAGCTTCGGCATTGGCTTCGCCTTGCGGCGTGGCGTTGCGGCTGCCAACCACCGCAAGGCAGTTCTGTCCCAGCATCTCACGCTGGCCTTTGGCGTACAGAAGCGCGGGCGGATCTGCGATTTCACGCAACTGGGCCGGGTAGTCTTCATCCAGAAAGGTGATCAGATGATGGCCGGGTTGGGAAATCCAGGCCAGGCTGTCGGACAGCAATTGCGCATCCGGCCCGGCCTGCAGGGCTTCGATCTGTTTTGCGCTCAGGTGCTGGGCGAGCTGGGCGCGCGATGCGGCCAGCGCCGTTTGCGGCGAACCGAAAGCTTCCAGCAGTCGACGCTGCGCGCCATCCCCGATACCGGGAACAAGCGCGAGCTTCAACCATGCGTCGTGGTTCTGCACCGAATCAGGCGTTCTGGTACATGGGCTTGTTGTCGTAAAAGTTCAACATGCCCTTGACGATGCGGTAGATGGCCCAGATACCTGCCACGATCAACATAATGATGCCGACCCCGATGAAGGAGGTGATTATGCCGACAACAGTCCACAGGATGGAGAACCAGAAAGTTCGCATCTGCCAGCGGAAATGGCTTTCCAGCCAGGTGCCGGCGACTTCGTCGCGTTTGATGTAGTTCATGATGATGGCAACGATGGCCGTGACGCCAATAATCAAGGATGCGGCATACAGGAAATAAATGATTTGCGTGAGATTGCGCGCCTTTTCAAGATCTTCGGACATGTCCCCCCCTAATTTGTTGAATGAGCTGAATGAAATGAAAAACCGCCCCAAAGGGCGGTTTTAGTGTATCCGCAAAATTCCGGTTTAGGGATTTTTGACGGTATCGAGCAGGAATACTGGCCCATCGGACTGCATGACAAGGGCATACGAAACCTTGTCGAAAACACGGTAGACCATGACAAGGCCAACGCGAGCATCCGGCAGCTTGACCTTGTTCTCGTCCCCATCAAGACAGCCAACGCGTGTCATTGCCTTGAGATCGGCAGTTTGGTCATAGGTAAGTTTGCTGCGGTCGTCCTTGAGGCAGCGGACATCGCTGTACAGCCATGCCCCGCCATCCGGAACGCTTGTGTTGCGCGATGCGAGCCAGGTCATCTTTTCCTGCTCATTCTTGTCAAGCACTATGGTGTTGCCTGTGTGGTAAATGGCAAGCACATGGCCGGGGGCAAGACCGTTGAATGCACCGCGGTTCAGCACAACCGTCTGGAAATGACCAGTGTCGGATACGCCGCCGTAGGCAGAGATGATGCGGCCGGTGACTGCTTTTTCGGGCGCGCGGGGCATGTATTCAAAAGTATCGCTGTCCACTGCGGGCAGCAGCTTGTCTTTGGCCTCCGCTTCCCTGGCGGTGCTTGTGATAAGAATTTTTTGCGGGGCGCCGGGGGAAAGGGTTTTTGCATCGCCCACATATTCAACCTCATAGCCGAGCACTTCACCGGTTTCCGGATCCTTCAGGGTTTTTCCCGGACGCAGGATGTTCCAACGGGTAACGCCTGCAGGGCCACCGGTTGCAAAGGCTTGATCGCCCTTGGCATAGATCGAGCGCTCTTCGTTGCTGCCGAGAATAAAGGGAGCGGCGTCCATTGCGCCCGCAGACACGACGCGCGGCTGGACCAGAAATGCGTGGATGGCGGATATTGGGATGGTGGAAATCGCACCGGTTTCGATTTTCGCCTCGCGCACTGTTGGCGAGAGCTTGACAGTATCAAGGCCATGGCCTTCGCCCTCGACCAGGCTTAACCTGGGCTGGTCGCCTGAACGGTCAAGCACGATGGTGTCGCCCGGATAAATCCAATGCGGATTCTTGATGCTTTCCTTGTTGAGCTGCCATATTTCGGGCCAGCGCCAGGGTTTTTTCAGGAACTTGCCAGAGATGTCCCAGAGGGTGTCTCCCTTGACGACTACATATTTGTCGGGAGCGTTTTCTTGAATCTCGATTTCATCAGCCCAGGCTGTCGCAGACAGGGCGAAGACATAGAGCGTCAGGGCGGTAAGGAGTTTGCGCATTAGGAAACCTCGGTTTAGACCTTGTCTAATTCTCATGGAAAAGCTACTGTTGCGTTTACGGACATTCCCTGCGGGAATTTAATATTTCTTCATGTTTTTGCTGAAAGTGCAAGTCCAAGTCTCTGCAAGTACTGGTATTTATGTCCAAGCTTAATATTCTTCGTTTTCCTGATCCGCGTTTGCACGAGGTTGCCAAGCCAGTGCGGAGCGTGGATGAGCGCATCCGTAAACTGGTCGATGACATGGCGGAGACCATGTACGCTGCGCCTGGCATCGGGCTGGCGGCGACCCAGGTCAATGTGCATGAGCGGGTCATAGTTATGGATATTTCCGACGACAAAAGCGATCTGCGTGTGCTGATCAACCCGGAAATTATTGCCAAGTCGGGTGATATCGAATGGGAGGAGGGCTGCCTGTCGGTACCCGGCATCTATGACAAGGTTCACCGTGCCGAGAAAATCCGCGTGCGTGCGTTGAATCGCGATGGCGATGCATATGAATTCGATGCCGATGGCCTGTTGGCCGTATGTGTACAACATGAGATG
>JAHENE010000063.1 GCA_024643305.1 Thiobacillaceae bacterium
GATTGGCGATCTCGTAAACATGGAATACGCGGCTTGCGAGTGTTTCGAAGAACTTTGAAGTCAGGCTGCGCTGGCCCTGCGTCAGCATTTGCAACACGGTGTTGAAGCGTTCGTCGAAAATGCGCTCCAGCCGTTCAATTTCCTTGTAGAAACGAGTCAGGTTGTGTCCAGGCGGGTTGACGGACGCCAGGCCATGTTCTTCGCTGAATTTTTGGTACATGGCAACCATCATTGCCTGAATCTCCTCCACCTGGCGGTCGGCTTTGGACAGGTTGCCTTTCATTGCTGTAAAGAAGGACAGCATCGCGTCACGCATTTCCCGGCTGAACCGGCTGTTCTCCATGTCACCGCGCGTTTTGCGTATCTCCGCGTGCAGCCGCTGCATGCCCAGATACTTGCGCATCCTGGTGGCGTGATGAGAGAAGATTGTGCGCAGAGCCTTGAACTGGCTGATTCCCTTGTCGAACTGCTGGGTTTCCTGGTTGACCTTGAGCATGATCTGTTCAACCACGTCCCGGTTCTTGCCCCTTAAGCCCTCAAGCTCATCGATCTGGTCCTGCATGTTGGCAAGCCGGGCCTCCAGCAGTTCAGTGGTTTTTACAACCACGTCCTCCATGGCGCTTTTGGTCGAATCCCGGACAAGATCCTGCTTGCAGGGGATAAGCTCGGATGTCAGTGCTGTTTCGAGTTCTGGCAGGCGGCTCTTTTCCAGGAGGGCGGCATTGTGCTGCACTTTACCAACCAGCGCCTTTTGCGCAGACACCGGATAAACCTGTGATTCGGGCAATTCAAGTTGTGCGGCGCTGGTACGCACCTGTTTGGAGATTTCGGCATTGACCTGGTCCGTGCTTTTGAGGTCATCCCACAGCCCGTCAATCTTGTTCAGCACAACCAGCCGGCCGCGGCTGCCACCCTGGAGGGGGGCGATGTGCTTGCGCCAGATTTCAATGTCGCTTTTGGTGACTCCGGTGTCAGCGGCCAGAATGAATAGCACCGCATGCGCGTTGGGAAGAAGGTTCAGCGTCAATTCCGGCTCGGTACCAATGGCGTTCAGCCCGGGGGTATCGAGAATCACCAGCCCCTGTTCGAGGAGCGGGTGCGGGAAATTAATCAATGCATGACGCCAGCGCGGGATATCTATTGTGCCGTCACGCTGAAGAGTGCGCGCCGTATCTTCGTCGTCGGGGTTGATCAGGCCGTATTCGGTGGCCACTTCTGCGGTTACGCGCATCGTGTCGGATAGACGGGTCAGCGTTGCCGTCATCTGTTCCACCGAACTTACATCCAAAGGCAGTTCGTTCCACTCCTGGGGATGGCGTTTGAAATCCGATACCGTGCCTTCACGAGATTTGGTCTGGATCGGCAGCAGTCTGATGGATGGCGGGCTATCTGCCTCATAGAATAGTTCAGTCGGGCACATGGTGGTGCGTCCGGCAGAAGATGGCAGCACGCGCTGGCGGTAATCGGAAAAGAAAATCGCATTGATCAGCTCGGATTTGCCGCGAGAAAACTCTGCAACGAAAGCGACATTCAGGCGGTCTTCTTCCAAGCGCTCAAGCAGTTGTTTCAGCTTGAGGTCCGTTTCCGCGTCATTCAATTCCTGATCGGAAAGCCAGTCCCGCAGTTGCCCAATGCGACTGGAAACTTCGTTGCGCCAATTGCTGTACTGCTCGAACTCGGAAACGAGATTGGTAGACATGTTATTTAATCTGATAGAGATTGCCCGTAACGAAGCTAAATAACGGACAACCGGCTTAATATCTTAAGCATCTCATGAATGGTACAAAAGAGTGAGGAACTACTTCTGGCACGATGGGCAGTAATAGGTGGATCGCTGACCGCTGGTCATTTTTTTGATGGTTGTCCCGCAAACCTTGCACGGCAGGCCATCCCGGCCATAAACCCTGGTTTGAAGCTGGAAATAGCCCAACTCCCCATCGGCGGCGACATAATCCCGCAGGGAACTGCCACCCGCTTTGACTGCGTTTTCCAGGGTGCGCTTGATCTCGGCCGCCAGTATCTCGCATTCAGCCCTGGACAGGCGTCCCGCAGCCCGTCCAGGTCGGATGCCTGCTGCAAACAGGGACTCTGATGCGTAGATGTTGCCTACACCTACCACTATCTTGCTGTCCATGATCAGATTTTTGATAGAGGTCTTACGGCCGCGGCAAGCTTCGTGGAGGTATTTTCCGTCGAAATCGCAGGTCAGGGGCTCTGGTCCCAGATGGGATAGAAGGGGATGGTTTGCCGGGTCGTCCGTCAGCAGTACTGCACCAAATCGGCGAGGATCCCTGAGGCGCAGGGTAATTCCTTTTTCGAAAAGCCAGTCGACATGATCGTGAACAGCAGGGGGCTCATTTTTTTCTA
The DNA here is from genome assembly GCA_024643305.1 of Thiobacillaceae bacterium. Taxonomy (GTDB): domain Bacteria; phylum Pseudomonadota; class Gammaproteobacteria; order Burkholderiales; family Thiobacillaceae; genus UBA6918. The sequence goes on from JAHENE010000063.1 coordinate 2,368, forward strand.
TGAATCGCAAGCTGCCTGACATGCCAAGGTGCACGATCTGGTATACGGCGCCGAAATCAAAAATCAGATATTTGCCCCGCCTTTTGATGGACAACAATTTTTTGCCGGCGAGTTTCGCGTTAATGTTCCCTGGTACCGGCCAGCGTAAACGACCCTCGCGCACTTTGACGGCTTGCAGGGTTTTCCCTGCAAGCCGAGGCTCAAGACCGCGACGGGTGGTTTCAACTTCGGGCAATTCAGGCATGGGAAGAAAATATTGTGCAGCGAGCGGTAAAATACACCCGTGAGACGTAGTTTGCATGCCTTTCTGCTGGTCTTTGCCATGCTCTTAACGCAGGCAGGGGCACTTGCGCATGCGGTTAGCCACAGCAGCGGCAAGGGGCTGCCTTCGGATAACGCTTGCCAGCTCTGCATCAATTATGCGCAGGTTGCGGGGAGTGCCCCGCAGCCTGCACAGATCAGCTTGCCGGTGTGCGAGGCAAGCTACCAAAGGCCTGAAACAACTGCACTGGTCTTTTTTGCCAGAACGATTTTCCATTCGCGCGCCCGCGCCCCGCCCGTCCATCCCGTCTGAAACTGTTTGACATAGTTTCCCGGCCAGCAGCCGGGTTGCGTTCTTTGGTATGACGAGGGTGAATCATGTACCGACACACGATGGTTGCGTCCGGCATCGCCATGATGCTGGCCGGGCCTGTTTATGCCGCGGACGATCTGTCGAGCATCCGCTCCGAGATCGACCAACTCAAGCAGCAATACGAAAAGCGCATTGCCGAACTGGAAAGCCGTTTGCAGGTGGCTGAAGCCAAGGTTGATGCCGCCCAGCAAGCAGCCAGCGAAGCATTGGCAACGCCTGCGCCAGTTCCCCGCAGCAACAGTTTCAATCCGGACGTTTCGCTGATTCTGCAGGGGCAGTATGCAGACCTTGGCAATGCTGCCAGTCAGCAGATCAGCGGCTTCCTGACTCCAGAAGGGCAGGCTCGTCCATCAAAGGGATTTTCGATTGATGGCGCCGAATTGATGTTTTCCGCAAATATCGATCCCTTGTTCAGGGGTTCAGCCATTTTGACGGTGAATGACGAGGAAGTGGCTGTGGAAGAGGCCTGGTTCCAGACTTTGGGGTTGGGTAATGGCTTCAATCTCAAGGGTGGTCGTTTTCTCTCCGCGCTGGGTTATCAGAATGAGCAGCACCCGCATGCATGGGATTTTGTCGACAACAGTCTTGTTTACAAAACGCTCTTCGGCGAGCACTACAGCCAGGATGGCCTGCAGCTTAAATGGCTCGCGCCTACGGATTTGTTCGTCGAGCCGTTTCTTGAAGTTGGCCGTGGTGCCGGCTTTCCGGGTACCGACCGCAACAGGAATGGCGCAGGGGCAGTGGCTGCTGGTTTTCATCTGGGTGACGATGTGGGGGACTCCAACAGTTGGCGTGCCGGATTGGGCTACCTGTCGACCAAGGCCAGTGAGCGTAGCTTTGAAGGCAGCGATCCATTGGGGGTGGATGTAACGGGTGACTTCAGCGGCAAGTCCAGGGTCTGGTTGGCGGATTTTGTCTGGAAGTGGGCGCCGAACGGCAATCCCAAGGACCACAACTTCAAATTCGCCGGAGAATACTTCCATCGCGATGAATCAGGCACGCTCAATTGTGATGATGCCGATCCCTTGAGCCCCAGCAGTTGTGCCGGGGGGATTGGCGGCGCTTACAGCTCCAGCCAGTCAGGTTTTTATGCCCAGGGGGTTTACCAGTTCATGCCGCATTTGCGTACAGGTTATCGCTACGACAAGCTCTACCGCGGCAATGTCGATTTTTTGGGCGTGGATGCAGCCGCGACCATAGGCAGTTTGTCGAAATACAACCCAAGCCGGCATTCCATGATGTTCGACTGGAGCCCATCGGAATTTTCAGTGCTGCGCTTGCAATACAGTTTGGACAAAAGCGCTGAGGGCCAGGATGAGAACCAGTGGTTCGTCCAGTACATCTATAGTTTGGGTGCACACGGCGCCCACAAGTTTTAAGGGGTTTCCATGAACAAGTTGAAATTTTCATTTGCCGTGCTGTCATTGCTGGCTACCGGCGCTGTACATGCCGCGCTCAATGTGTTTGCCTGTGAGCCCGAGTGGGCGGCTCTGGTCAAGGAATTGGGCGGTGATGAGGTGAAAGTGTATGCCGCAACCACGGCACTGCAGGATCCGCACCACATTCAGGCTCGCCCTTCGTTGATTGCGAAAATGCGCCAGGCCGATCTCGTGGTTTGCACCGGCGCCGAACTGGAAATTGGCTGGCTGCCGGTACTGTTGTCCGAATCCGGCAATGCCCGTGTGCAGCCAGGGCAGTCTGGTTATTTCGAGGCTGTGCATTATGTCCCCTTGCTGGAAAAGCCCGCGCGTCTCGACCGCGCTGAAGGTGATGTGCATGCCTCGGGCAATCCGCATATCCAGACCGACCCGCACAATATTGCCAAGGTTGCCACTGCACTCGCAAAAGTCATGGCCCAGATCGACAGCGAGCATGCGGCCACCTACGACAAACACGAGCAATCTTTCCAGCTTCGCTGGGGCCAGGCCATGAAAGTATGGGAAGCCAAGGTGGCGGATCTGAAAGGCGTGCCGGTTGTTGTCCAGCATGACGCTTTCCCCTATCTGGAAAACTGGCTGGGTCTCAAGCGGGTTGCGGTGCTGGAACCCAAGCCTGGCGTAGATCCATCTGTTTCCTATCTGGCAGCAGTCCTCGATGGACTAAAAGCCAGCCCGGCAAAAATGGTGCTGCGCGCGGCCTATCAATCAGACCGGCCCAGCAGATGGCTTTCGGAAAGGGCTTCAATTCCGGCGGTGGAATTGCCTTTTACTGTGGGCGGCAATACAAAAGCAAACGATCTCTACGGCCTGTTTGACGATACTGTCGACCGCCTGCTGGGAGCCTTGAAATGACATTGGAAACAATTGACCTCAAACTGGTTGGCCCGGCCTTTATCGCCGGCTTGCTTATTCTGTCCACTCATGTGCCGCTGGGGCGGCAGGTGTTAGGACGGGGCATTGTGTTCCTTGATCTGGCGGTGGCTCAGATGGCAGCTCTTGGCGTGATTGGGGCACATTTCGCCGGGCTGGAATCGGGCTGGATGGTCCAGGCATTTGCCGTAACGGCTGCGGTTGCCGGTGCAACTTTGCTGAATCTGGCAGAACGCCTCTGGCCAGAAACCCAGGAAGCGCTTATCGGCACAGTCTTCGTTGTAGCGGCCTGCCTGGGGATTTTGTTGCTGGCGCATGACCCGCATGGCGGTGAAGCGATGCAGGATTTGCTCGCAGGCCAGATCTTGTGGGTCGGCAGTCAGGAACTGTTGGTTGCAGCAGTAATTACAGCCATTCTGGCCTTGTTGCTGTTGACGCCTTTTGCCCGTAGCGGCACAGGCTTCTATTTGCTCTTTGCCTGCGCTGTAACATTGTCTGTGCAACTGGCAGGGGTGTATCTGGTCTTTGCAAGCCTGATCGTACCGGCGCTCGCCACAAGAAGACTTGCCGGTTACACAGGGGTGCTTGCGGGCTGGGGGATCGGTGGGCTGGGGTATGCATTGGGCCTTGCCTTTTCAGCTATGCTTGACCTGCCTTCAGGGGCAATAGTGGTTTGCCTTTTGTCAGCGGTCGCAGTTGCGTTTGTGTCGGTATTTATGCCCCTGTTGAGAACTTATGCGGAACGCAAGGCGCTAAAATGATTCAAATATGGATTGTCATACGATAGGAACGCCATGTCGCGCTTGAATGTTTTGCCTTTGCTGATGGGGCTGATGCTGTACGGTTGTGCAGAACAGCAGGTTATTGCGGCCGCCGAAAAAAAGGAAACAGCGCCCCCGCAAGTGGAAAAACCGGAAAAATCTGCAAAGGTTGATGAAGATGCCCACCTCCCGTCAATCGCGCTCACGGACGACCTGTTGTTCCAGTTCCTGATTTCGGAAATTGCCGGCCAGCGCGGCATGTTGAACCTAGCCAAGGAAGGCTACCTGGACCTTGCGCGCAAGACGCGCGATCCACGCTTAGTCAGGCGCGCTGCAGAAATTGCGCTTTACAGCCGCGATCAGGCATCGGCTTTGGAGATCAGCAGGCTTTGGCTGGAGCTTGAACCAAATTCGGACCGCGCACTGCAAACCTTGGTGGTGATGCTGATATCACAGGGCCAGGTGCAAGAGGCAGCGCCTTATCTTGAAAAAATGTTGGCCAGTTCGGATACGGCTGACAGCTTCATGCAACTGCCTGCCCTGTTTGCAAGAAGTCAGGATGCCAATACCGTGTTGAAGGTAGTGAAGGCGTTGTCCGAAAAGTATCCGGGTTTGCCCGAGGCCCGCTATGCGCTGGCCCATGCTGCACTGCAGGCTGGTCTGACGGATGAGGCGCTCGAAGCGCTTAACCGCGCTGACAAACTGAAGCCAGGATGGGAACCCGCCGCATTGCTGCATGCACAGATTCTGGCTAAAACGTCGCGTGCCGAGGCGCTGGCGTTCCTCAAAAATTTCATCGGCGCCCATCCAAAGGCACAGGATGTGCGCCTTGCCTATGCGCGCATGCTGGTGAGTTCCAACCAGTTTGACGAAGCGTACAGCCAATTTGTGCAACTCGCGGAGGAAATGCCGGAGGGGTCCGAGATTTCCCTGGCAACGGGTTTGTTGTCCTTGCAGATGGGAAAACTGGAGGAAGCGGAAAAATACTTGAGCCGAACCCTAGAACTGGGGCATGAGGACGGCGGTCTGGTTCGCTACTACCTAGGCCAGGTCGCCGAGGAAAGAAAAGATTTCGAGCTGGCAAAGAACCGCTATCTTTCAATCACCAATGGCGAATATTTGATTACTTCGCGCACTCGTCTGGCTTCCATGCTGGCGCGCCAGGACAAGTTTGACGAAGCTCGCGCAGTGCTGAAGGCGGTCGAACCCGAAAATGATGTGCAGACGGTCCAGCTCATTCAGGCCGAAGCTGACCTCTTGCGAGAAGCCAAGGATTACGTTGGGGTCTACTTGCTGCTGGACAAAGCCGTCAAGAGCCGGCCAGACCATGTTGACCTGCTGTATGACCGTGCCATGGCAGCGGAGAAACTGAACAAGCTGGACGTATTGGAGGCGGACTTGCGCAAGGTCATCAAGATCAAGCCGGATTACGCCCATGCCTACAATGCGCTGGGATATACACTGGCCGAAAAGACCAATCGGCTTAACGAGGCTGCCGAGCTGCTGGACAAGGCGATTTCCCTCTCGCCTGAAGACCCCTTTATTCTCGATAGCATCGGTTGGCTTCATTTCAGAAAAGGCAACCTTGACAAGGCCCGTGAGTTTCTTGAGCGCGCTTGGCGTATTCGGCAGGACCCGGAAATCGCCGCGCACTTGGGTGAGGTGTTGTGGATGAAAGGCAGCCGCGAAGAAGCTTCTCGCCTATGGCGCTCTTCGCTGCAAAGCCACCCAAAGAACGAGGTTCTGCTTGAAATGATGAAGAAATTCAAGCCCTAAACGGGTCGCCGGCCAGCGCGAACCTGTGTCCTGCATGCGTCCAATTCTTGTCGCCACGTTGCTGTTGCTGCACGCTTGCGCAAGTGTCCCGCCACCACCACCTGCAGAACCAATTGCTTCCGCAATAATGCGGAGTTTCAGCCTGCAGGGCCGGGTTTCAGTGCAATTTGACGAACAATCCATGTCGGGGCAGCTTAATTGGCGGGCTGGTTTGGACGGCGATGAAGTGTTGTTGTCTTCTCCGCTTGGCCAGGGGATAGCTGGCATCAGCAGGAATGCGTCTGGCGTGGTACTTACTAGGCCTGGGGAGCCTGTGCTAGCCGCAGAGAATGTTGAGGTGCTGACCCAGAAAGCGCTAGGCTTCCAACTGCCTTTGTCGGGCCTGCGTTACTGGATACAAGCCAAGCCAGACCCGGCGAGTGCAAGCGAAATTCGCGTCAACCCCGAGGGCGGGGTGGAGCAGATCACCCAGAACGGCTGGAAAATCAACTACCTGCAATACAAAGGCAAACTCCCCAGAAAAATACACGTGGCACGTGAAGGCTTGGAAATACGGCTGGTGATTGACGAATGGCTCAACAATTGAAGGGTTTTCCCGCCCCGGCCAAACTCAATCTTTTCCTGCATGTAACGGGGCGGCGCGCAGATGGATATCACTTGCTGCAGTCTGTGTTCCGCTTCGTTGACCATGGGGACACGGTCTGGCTGGGTGTGCGCAAGGATGGGCTGATCCGTAGGCTGGAGGAAATTCCCGGTGTGCCAGAGGAAAATGACCTGACGTTGCGTGCTGCCCGGCTGCTCAAGGATGCCACGGCCTGTTCGCTGGGCGCCGACATCCGCCTGGAAAAACGCCTGCCCATGGGCGGGGGGCTGGGTGGCGGTTCTTCGGATGCGGCAACCGTATTGCTTGCGCTCAATCGCTTGTGGGACTTGGGGTTGTCCCGGCAGCGCCTGCAGGAACTGGCGTTGCAACTGGGCGCAGACGTGCCGGTATTCGTGTTCGGTGAGTCGGCTTTTGCCGAGGGGGTGGGTGAGCTGCTTGCCCCGATTGCGCTTCAGCCGGCCTGGTATGTGGTGTTGATCCCGCCTGTACAAGTTGCCACGGCAGAGATATTTGCCGCGCCGGAATTGACACGAAACACGTCGCCCATCAAAATAGCGGACTTTCTTTCTGGCGCCGGCGGCAATGATCTGCAGCCGGTAGTGGAAATGAGATATCCAGAGGTGGCGCGGCATCTGGCATGGCTTGGAAAATTTGGCGATGCGCGCATGACCGGTTCCGGAGCGTGTGTTTTTCTGGCAGTCCGGGATGAAGCCAAGGCGCTCGCCATTTTGCAGGAACTGCCTCTGGATATGCAGGGTTTTATTGCCCGCGGGCTGGACAGACATCCGCTGTTCGAGTTTGCAGGCTAACTGCAGGGGAGTCGCCAAGTGGTAAGGCATCGGATT
>JAHENE010000307.1 GCA_024643305.1 Thiobacillaceae bacterium
CAGTACGACTGATCCAGTCCACTGGCGCCACGCCCTTCATGGTCTATGCCGAACGTCTGTCCTGGGGACGCGGCTACCGCATTCATTTTGACACCCTGACTGCCCCGCTGCCAAAAGACCGGACTGAAGCGGCGGCAGCGCTCAATCGCGAGGTGGAACGCGTGGCCCGCAAATTCCCCGCACAGTACATGTGGAGTTATAACCGCTACAAGAAACCGCACGGGGCGGAACCACCCCCGGAAACCACCCCGCAATGAAAAGCCTTCTCGTCCATTTGGGATTTGCTTTTCTGTGGCTGTTTCACTGGCTACCGCTGGGCGTGCAGGCGCCAATTGGAAATGGCTTGGGGTGGCTGGTGTACTTGCTGGCACGGCGGCGCAAGCACATCGCCCAGCGCAATCTGGAATTATGCTTCCCCGAAAAACCCAAAACCGAAATTCGCCGCCTCCTGCGGCAAAACCTTCAGGCCTCAGTGCGGGCCGCGCTTGAACATGGACTGCTTATCTGGGCAAGCACGCGGCGCCTGGAAAGGCTGATCCGCATTGAAGGCCGCGAACATCTCGATGCCTGCCGCGGCCAGCCGGTTATTCTCCTGGCACCGCATTTCATCGGTCTGGACATGGGCGGCATTCGCCTGTCCACGGAAATCAGGCTTGCCTCGATGTACAGCCCTGCGCGCAATCCGGTGGCAGATCATTACCTGCTCAAGTCACGTACTCGTTTTACCGAAGCCGTGCTGGCTTCCCGCCATGAAGGCATTCGGCCGCTGATCAAGGCTGTCCGATCCGGACTGCCGCTCTATTATTTGCCGGACATGGATTACGGCCGTCAGGAATCGATCTTCGTGCCTTTCTTTGGCATCCCTGCTGCTACGGTTCCTGCAATGACACGGCTGGCCAAGGTCACCGGCGCCAAAGTCGTGCCTGCCCTCACCCGGCAGTTGCCTGGCAGCCAAGGCTATGTAATCAAGTTTTACCCGGCCTGGGACAACTTCCCTACCGACGACATCGAAGCCGACACGCAACGCATGAACAGTTTTATCGAAGACCGTATCCGTGAAATGCCCGAACAGTACCTGTGGACTCATAGGCGTTTCAAGACACGTCCCAGCAAAACCGATCCAGGCCTCTACGATTGACATTCGCTGCAAAGAAGATAATGGTCGAACCGGTTTACGCGAAACTGGAGGACATTCCCTTCCCTGTGGACATCGTGAATGCATTTCGCGCGCCAAACCATGTGCCGGATATTGTGGATTCCTGCATCCCGCTAAAATATCCCGCAATCTGGCTGCAGGAAGGAGTGGTGAATGAGACGGCTGCGCTCAGGGCCCGCGGTGCCGGCCTCACGGCAATTATGGATCGCCGCATTTACAAATACCATGTGGAATTGATGGTTTAATGTTTGCATGAGACTTCATTTCACCAAAATGCATGGCGCCGGTAACGATTTCGTCGTCATCGACGCCGTCAATCAATCCATTGATCTGAGCACGGTGCAAATTCGCCGCATCGCCGACCGCCATTTCGGAGTTGGCTGCGACCAGATACTGCTGGTTGAGCGTCCAGTTAATCCAGAGGCCGATTTCCGCTATCGTATTTTCAATGCCGATGGCGGCGAGGTCGAGCAGTGCGGCAATGGCGCGCGCTGCTTCGTGCGCTTCGTCGTAGACAAGGGACTGACTGACAAAACCGCGATCACGGTAGAAACCAGAAGTGGTCTGATCCAGCCGCGCCTGGAAACCGATGGCCGGGTCACCGTCAACATGGGGGCGCCTCGCTTTGCGCCGGCGGATATTCCTTTCGACGCACCCAGCCGCATGCCAACTTACGAACTGGATGTGGATGGCACTAAGCTGGTCATCAGCGCGCTGTCCATGGGCAACCCGCATGCGGTCCAGGTGGTGGACAACGTCGACACGGCGCCGGTGTTGCAACAGGGGCCGCTGATCGAGAACCACGCACGCTTTCCGCAACGGGTAAATGCGGGTTATATGCAGGTTGTCGACCGCTCACATATCAGGCTGCGTGTGTTCGAACGCGGCACAGGCGAAACACTCGCTTGCGGCACCGGCGCTTGTGCCGCGGTGGTAGCCGGCATCACACGCGGCCTGCTGGATTCTCGCGTTGATGTAGAAACCCGTGGCGGCGTTTTGACCATAGAATGGCAGGGTGAGAACACGCCGGTCATGATGACTGGACCGGCTGAAACTGTATTTGAAGGCACTTTGGAGCTCTGATGGAACATATGACCGATCCCGCCCAGATAGCGGAATATCTTTCCAGCCATCCGGATTTTTTCAACCAGTTCCCCGACCTGCTCACCACGCTCAGCATCACCCATCCGCATGGCACCCACGCCATTTCCATTACCGAGCGGCAAGTGCTGTCGATGCGCGACAAGGTGCAACTGCTTGAGGGCAAGTTGGCCGAACTGATCCTGTTTGGCGAAGAGAACGACAGTATTTCGGAAAAAATGCACCGGCTAACCCTGGACATCGTCGCTGCGCGCGATCTGCCCGCCGTGTTT
>JAHENE010000064.1:0-1670 GCA_024643305.1 Thiobacillaceae bacterium
TTCCGAGGTGCTGCTCAATGTGCTGGCCCACGAGTTGCAAGTGAACGGGCATGGGGGGCGCCTCACCCTCGATACGATCTTTGCTGCTGTTTCCGGAGTGCATGAACGCTGCCGCGGCGCCTATGCGGTGGTTGCGCTTATAGCTGGCTATGGTCTTCTGGCTTTCCGCGATCCTTACGGTATCCGTCCGCTTGTGATCGGCATAAACGAAAATGTGAACCCGCCTGAATATATTATTGCTTCGGAAAGCGTTGCAATCGATACCCTGGGATTCAAGTTGCTGCGCGATGTGCAGCCAGGTGAGGCAGTGTTTATCGACGAGAACAGGCATCTGCATAGCAGGCAATGCGCGGCCACATCTAAACTGTGCCCTTGCATTTTCGAATACGTGTATCTGGCCCGCCCTGATTCTGTGATGGACGGTATTTCGGTTTACAAGACGCGGCTGCGCATGGGTATATCGCTGGCCGAAAAGATCAAACGCGAATCCGGGAACCTGAAAATCGATGTCGTGATCCCGATCCCAGACACCAGCAGGCCTTCTGCGTTGCAGTTGGCCAATCAGCTTGGCGTTCCTTACCGGGAGGGTTTCATCAAAAACCGTTACATTGGCCGCACTTTCATCATGCCAGGCCAGGCGTTGCGCAAGAAGTCAGTGCGCCAGAAACTGAACGCAATTGCTGAGGAATTCAAGGACAAGAATGTCCTGCTGGTGGATGACTCCATCGTGCGCGGTACCACCAGCCGCGAAATCGTGCAGATGGCACGGGATGCAGGTGCTGCCAAGGTATTTTTTGCCTCCGCGGCCCCGCCTGTACGTTATCCCAATGTTTACGGCATTGACATGCCAACTCGTTCTGAATTGCTTGCTTATGGAAGGTCGGACGATGAAATTGCCCGTGAAATTGGTGCTGATGCGCTGATCTATCAGGATATCGAAGCATTGGTTGAGGACGTGAAGGCGGAGAATCCGGCCATCCATGACTTTGATACATCTTGCTTTGACGGACGCTACATTACTGGCGACGTAACGCCAGAGTACCTCGACTACATCGAGGCGGTGCGCAATGGAGATACACAGCAATACTCCATCGAGACCCAGCAGCTGGATTTGAATCTGGTATCCGGCGGCCAGACTTGACGGCGGATAGTACTTGGTAATACATTTTAATCAGCGCCGATTTGAGTTTCAGCTTGCGGGCGCCCTATAAATCCAGCTAAAGCGAGTGCCAACCCGGGACGCGCAAGCTGACCGGGTTTTTTGTTTGGAGATTGGAATGACTGAAGAATACGATCTGGAAACCCTGGCGGTTCGCAGTGGTACGGTACGCAGCCAGTTCAACGAGCACAGCGAGGCGATGTTTCTGACCTCGAGCTTCGTGTTCGAGAGTGCGGCGCAGGCGGCCGCCCGCTTCAAGGGCGAAGAGCCGGGTAACATCTATGCGCGCTTTACCAATCCTACGGTGACCATGCTGGAGACCCGGCTGGCTGCACTCGAAGGGGCCGAGCGTTGCGTTGCATTTTCTTCAGGCATGGCCGCCATCATTGCTACAGTCATGGGATTAATGAAGGCCGGTGAGCATGTTGTCGCATCGCGTTCCATTTTCGGCTCCACGGTGCAGCTGTTTTCCAACATTCTGGGGCGTTTCGGCATTGAGACGACCTATGTG
>JAHENE010000064.1:1680-9270 GCA_024643305.1 Thiobacillaceae bacterium
GTGTCGCCTACTGACCCGGAGGAATGGAAAAAAGCGCTTAAACCAAATACAAAGTTGTTCTTTGTCGAGTCGCCCTCCAACCCGCTGACGGAGGTGAGCGATATTGCTGCGCTGGCTGCCATCGCAAAGCAGGCAGGAGCATGGCTTGCCGTGGACAACTGTTTCTGCTCGCCTGTCTTGCAGCGCCCGCTGGAATTGGGCGCGGACATCATTATCCATTCTGCCACCAAGTACCTGGATGGCCAGGGTAGGGTTCTGGGTGGCGCAGTGCTTGGCAGCAAGCCGCTAATGGAAGGCGTGTATACCTTCTTGCGAACTGCCGGCCCCACCTTGTCAGCCTTCAATGCCTGGGTGATTCTAAAGGGCCTGGAAACCCTCTCATTGCGCATGGAAGCACATTCACGCAATGCGCTGGAACTTGCATGTTGGCTGGAGAGTCATCCCAATGTGGAGCGCGTATGGTATCCGGGTCTGCCATCACATCCCCAGCACCAACTGGCGATGAGACAGCAAAAGACCGGCGGCGGCATCGTGGCGTTTGAGGTCAGGGGTGGACAGGCGGCTGCCTGGCGCGTGGTTGATGGTTGCAAGCTGTTATCCATTACCGCCAACTTGGGCGACACGAAAACCACCATCACCCACCCTGCCAGCACGACACACAGCCGCATGACAGCGGAACAGCGTGCCTTTGCCGGCATTAACGATGGGCTGGTGCGGGTAGCCGTCGGCCTGGAATCAGTGCGCGACATTAAGAATGATTTGGCGAGAGGGCTTTGAAGCTTGAAGACTGTTGCAGGTTTTTTGTTGTGTGCATCCGTTATGGTGCATGCTGCGGACATGATAGATATTCGCTATCAGGAAACTGAAGCGGATGGGTCGTCATATCAGACTCGTATTTTGGTTACTGATGCTTACTTGCGAATGGACGAGGGGCGGGACGACGGCGACTTTACATTGCTGGACAGAAAAACCCGCAAGATTATGAATGTTTTGCATGATCGAAAAATGATCATTGCCATGCATGACCGCCCACTACCCCAAACCCCGCAGCACACATATCGAGTGGAGAAGAAAGTTGTGCCTGTTCGCGAAGGAACCGTGCGTTTGCAAATTCTTGCGGATGGAAAACTCTGTTCTGAAACAGTTGCCGCAGCAAAACTTTTTCCTGATGCGGCTCGGGCTCAGGCTGAATACAACAAGGCGCTTGCCTATACCCAGTGGGTGACTTATCGCTCGACGCCGGCTGAACTGCGCCAGGATTGCGATTTGGTGCACCATGTGTGGGAGGCGGATTATGCCCTGTCACAGGGGCTGCCAATTGAGGAGCGGGATTATTCTGGCCGCGTCAGGCACTACATTGCCGGTAGCAAGCGCACTCAGCAAGCAGAGCTTTTTGTGCTACCGAAATCTTACGAAGTTTTTCAGCTTCCCTACCCAGAGGGTGATGAGGCGGAAAGCAGTTCGCAGCCTTCTTCGCTGCAGGCTAGATAACCACCCTCGCCATACCAGTCGGGCAAAACCAAGCGTTCGCAGTTTCTCCCGTCTACGACGAGCGTGTGCCTTGCGGGGCGGTGTGTATGTCCGTGGATCATGCGAGAAACGCCGTATTGCCTGAGTGCCCCCGCGACTGCTTCCTGATTCACATCCATGATGTCGTAAGATTTGCGAGCCTTGGCTTGCTCGCTCCCGGAACGTGCGGCCCCGGCCATCGCATGGCGCAGCCCATGCGGCAATGCAAGCAGGATGTGTTTGACCGTGGAAAGTCTGACCAGCTTTCGAAAGCGCTGATAGCTTCTGTCATCAGTGCACATCGTATCGCCGTGTGTGAGCAGGGTGGGCGTCCCATACAGGTCAATAACCGTGGGGTCGGTCAGCAGCGACATTCCACAGAGGGTTGCATATCGCTCGGCCAGCAGGAAATCACGATTGCCGTGCATGAAGTAAACCGGCGTGCCCGACTCTGACAGAGTTTTGATCTTTTTCGCGGTTTGGCGAGCCAAGGGCGAATCGATGTCATCGTCTCCAACCCAGTACTCAAACAGATCGCCGAGAATGTATAACGCGTCAGCACCCACGGTGCGGGTATCTAGAAAATGAAAAAAACGCCCGCTGGCTTGCGGGCGCTCTTCTGCCAAATGCAGATCGGCTAAGAAAAAAGTGCGTTTGGCGCCTGGGACAGAATCAGACAATTTCTGCCTTGGTGAGGATGATATCTTCCACTGGCACGTCCTGATGGCCGGAGCGGCTGCTGGTGCGCATTTTCCTGATGACGTCAACTACATCCTTGCCCTCGGTTATCTTGCCAAATACGGCATATCCATAGCCTTGTGGTGTAGGGGCGGTATAGTTGAGGAAGGTGTTGTTGGCCACGTTGATGAAGAATTGCGCAGTGGCTGAATCCGGGTCGGAAGTGCGTGCCATGGCGATGGTATAGGCATCGTTTTTCAGGCCATTGGCAGCTTCATTCTTGATTGGCGTGCGAGCCGGTTTTTGCGACATGCCCGGCTCGAAACCGCCGCCCTGGATCATGAAACCGTCAATTACGCGATGAAAGATGGTGCCGTCGTAAAAACCTTCGCGAACATACTGAAGAAAATTTTCTACGGTTGCCGGTGCCTTTTCGGCATCCAGTTCTAGCGTAATGACGCCTTTTGAAGTGTGCAGTTTTACCATGCAGTTTCTCCCTATAGGATGGTTTCTTGGATAATGCGCCAGCGGCCGTTCTCCCGCTGCCAGTATTGTCGTTTGCTTGAAAGATTATTCAAGTTGCTGCTTTTGTAATCCTGATCGAAAGTGACAATAGCCATGTCCTTGTCTCCAGGCTGACGGTAGATGCTCATGCGCAACAGATCGACCTTGATCCAGCTTTTCCCGGTATTGACCCTGCGTTTTGATTCGGCAAAGGCTCGAAAGCGCTGGTTGCCGGCCTGAAATCTGGAAGAATAGTGGTCAAGCAGACGATCAGTGTTGAGGCTCTCCCAATCCTTACGCCAATCATCAATGGCTTCTTCCAACTCGACTTTGGTAGTCGAAAGCGCTGAAGGCTCAACCCAGGTGAGGTTGGGCGCAATGATAACGGGAGTCTTTCCGATGCCCACAAAACGGCCAATGTCCTTCAAGTCATCATTGGACAGCACCACGCAACCGTCGCTCGCCTTGGGCGGGCGTGCGTAAGTGTCACGGGGAACGCCGTGAAGCCAGATGCCATGGCCATTACGGCCATTGCGCACGTCCCACTCATTGGGGTAGCTGAGTGGGTAGGCACCGATTCCATAAAGTTCCTCGAGTTCGCTGTCAGGCTTGAAGCTGGTAATGGTATACAAACCAACTGGGGTCCGTTTGTCACCTTCCTTGTTTTTCCCCGTCCCAAGTTTGCCGACCGTGACGTAATAATCGGCCACTCGGCGAATTCCGTTTGGCGAATTCTCAAAAATGTACAAGCGTGCCCGACTGGCATCAACTGCGATGACATAACGAGTCTCGGATGAGATTTGCAATAACTCTGCTGGGAGAAGCTCCGGATTTACCGGGTCGTTAATTGCCAGAATACGAGCCTTTGCCTCCTCGCGCAGATCGGCCTGTTGCTCGCTTGCGCCCTGAGCGTTGCCCAGCGTGGAAAGGGGTTGTGCACGCGCAAGCAGGAGGTCGCCTTTGACCAATTGGGCCAGGCGAAAATTGGGATAGCGATCAAGCAGGTTGTTGATTGACGTTAATGCTTTTTCAGGCTGGCTCTGAAGTATTTCCTGCATGCTGCTGGCAAACAGGCGATCGGCTTCGCTGACTTCTGCATGGGCTGGCATTCCGAGCAGGGGGGCAATTAGCGAGAGAAGAACGCGCAAACGAAGCATTATAAAATTAACGGCCGGACTCGCTCACGATGAGCCATTTACTGTTTGCCAATTCAAGTTCCAGAGTCTTGCTGGAACTGCTTTTAAGCCGGGCCGACTGGTAAACCTGGGTGAATCGCACGGTAGCGCGATCGGATGATTTGCGAACAACCTTTATGTCACGCGCGACGACTGAAATCTGTCCGGGTACGTCAATACGCGCACGCCGCTGTGCTGCCCACGCCGAATGAGTTATGCGTGAAGGGGAGAACTCAGGGGAGTAATGGGCCAAATAGGCATCCACATCCTTGTCCGACCAGGCTTTGGCCCAGGATTGAATAGTTTCGACAATGCTGGGCGGGCTTGGTGCCGGGGCTGGGACGGGGCGGCTTGTTCCTGACGTTGGGGCAGAGGTTGAGGCAGTTGGAGCGGGGTTGGCAGTTGTAACTGCGGGCGTTTCTGGTTTGCTGTCCTGCTTGGCAGAAGAAGTTGCACTCGGGCGCTTGGGTTGGCCGGACATCATCTCCTTGATCAGGGCCAGCTTGGTTTGAGCGGTCTTGTTGCTGTTGTCGATTTGCAGCGCTTTGTCATAAGCCTGCGTTGCCATCTTGGCATAGAGATCGCCCAGGTTCTCATGCGCTGTGGCATAGCTTGGATGGGTACGGATAGCCATTTCCAGGGCATTCTTTGCGGCGTCATACTTGCCTTGGGCGGCATAAAGCACAGCCAGGTTGTTGTAGGGTTCGGGCAGTTCCGGGTAATCCTCGGTAATGCCTGTAAACACCTCGATGGCTTCGGCTGATTTACCCAAATCCGCCAGGACCAGCCCTTTGAGGAAACGTACCTGTGCGTCCTTGGGGTTTTTGGCGAGAAACTGATTGGAGCGGGCCAGGGCGGTAGTTAAATCACCCTTGCGAAACAGCTGGTTTATGTCCTGGATGTCGTCTGCTTTAGCCCCAACCGGAAGCAGCAGGGTTAGTCCAATGGCAAGCAGGCCGACGAATCTTTGCAAACTGGGCATTGTGTTAAACTCAAATCAAATGGTCAGCAACCCCGAATTCTAACAACTCCCCCGTATCTGTGGGTGGTTTGCTTTATTAGTTTAGCCAGCCCGTCTTTTCTTCCATGCTCAAGCTGTATAACTCCTTAAGCCGCAGGTTGGAACATTTTGTACCAATCCAGCCAGGTCAGGTCCGCATGTATGTGTGCGGCATGACGGTTTACGACTATTGTCACCTGGGTCACGCGCGTGTTTTTGTGGTTTTCGATATGGTGGTCAGGTGGCTCAGGTCTTTGGGCTACCGGGTCGAGTATGTGCGCAATATTACGGACATAGACGACAAAATCATTAAGCGTGCCCATGAAAATGGCGAGTCGACTGCAGAATTGACTGGGCGATTTATCAAGGCCATGCATGAGGACGAGGCCAAGCTCGGGGTCTTGCCTCCGGACGCCGAGCCGCGCGCGACCGAATACGTGGCCGAGATGCTGGCCATGATCGGCGCCCTGGTGGACAAAGGCCTGGCCTACCGTGCGGAGAATGGGGACGTCTACTACTCGGTGCATGGTTTCCCTTCCTACGGTGCGCTATCGGGCAAGTCTCTGGACGATTTGCGCGCAGGCGAGCGAGTCGAGGTGGACCCGCACAAACGCGATCCCATGGATTTCGTGCTGTGGAAAGCGGCCAAACCGGGTGAGCCCGCATGGGAAAGCCCTTGGGGACCCGGGCGGCCGGGTTGGCATATCGAATGTTCTGCCATGAGTGGAAAATTACTGGGCGCGCATTTTGACATCCATGGCGGCGGCCAGGATTTGCAATTCCCCCACCATGAAAATGAAATCGCCCAGTCTGAAGGCACGCATGACTGCAAATTCGTCAACTATTGGCTGCACAATGGTTTTGTTCGCGTAGACAACGAGAAGATGTCCAAGAGCTTGGGCAATTTCTTCAGCATCCGCGAGGTGCTGGAAAAATTTGATCCGGAAGTTGTGCGTTTTTTCATCCTGCGTGCGCATTATCGTAGCCCGCTCAACTACTCGGATGCGCATCTTGAAGACGCCAAGGGGGCACTGACCCGGCTTTATACGGCGCTGAAGAACGTGCCGCCCACTGAGTTTGAAATAGACTGGGCCGACCCGTGGGCGGCACGCTTCAAAGCCGCCATGGACGAGGATTTTGGGACGCCGGAGGCGGTGGCCGTGCTGTTTGAGTTGGCTGGAGAGGCCAATCGTGCTCATGACCCACGTCTTTCAGCTTTGTTGAAGACTTTGGGTGGAGTGCTGGGGCTTTTGCAAACAAGCCCGGAGAGCTTCCTTAAGCGCCGAGTAGGTGAAAGCGATGGGCTTCAGGATGTGGAAATTGACGCGATGATTGAAGCGCGTGTTGTCGCAAAGACATCCCGTAATTTCGCCGAAGCCGATCGTATCCGAGATGAACTGAAAGCGGCAGGGATTATTCTGGAAGACAACCTTCAGGGAACGAGCTGGCGAAGGGAATGATTCCTCGCTATCAATAAAAACGGGACGCCAAGGCGTCCCGTTTTGTTTTACTTCAGCCCAATTACTTGGCAGCAGGAGCAACCGGGAACTGGAAGAAAGACATCGGGTTGAACGCAGCGGTAGCGGCACCGTAGGTCTTGGGATCAGCAAAGGTGCCGAACGTGCCATAGGTCTTGGGGTCGGCAGCAACAGCGGCGTATTTGCCAGCAGTGTTCACGTCAGCCATCTTGAGGAAGCCTTCGTAGTTTTTCATGTCCATGGAAGCGCCCATCCACTTGGTGAACAGAGCGGGGTTCATGGCATTCATGGCGGGCTGGTAGTTGTTCATGTCCATGGAGGCGGTCATCCAGCGCATCATTTTGGCGGGGTCGGCCATCTTCACCATGAAAGCAGTGTAGAAGTTGGGGTCCATGCCGGCAGCCATCCATTTGGAGGCAACAGCTGGATCAGCATAGGACATGCTGTTGGTGAAAACAGCGGGGTCCATAGATGCGTTGGCGGCTTTTACATAGTTGGCAGGTTCCATGGATGCGTTGGCTGCGGAAACGTAGAAGCCGGGTTCGGTCATGGCGCCGATCATTTCTAGAGCGGCTTTGGGGTCCTTGAGAGAAGCACTCATGGCAACAGGGTTGGAAATGGTTTCAACAGTCGCATCGGCAAAGGCAACTTGGGTGGCGGCCAGGGCGGCAACCAGGGCAATTTTCTTCATCATTTAAAAATCTCCATTTGGTTAGTAGGCTAAGGTAATTCCGTTCGGCTGAATTAAACCGATCAGCACAGGATCATTATATTCTAATACAGATGGTACTTATATACTGAACCCCGCCATAAGCAAAAAGGCCGGTTTAGGCCGGCCTTTTTGTGTCATTCATGCAACACTGGGTTATTTGGTCTGTGCGGGGGCAGATTGCGCTGCAGCAGGGGCAGGCATCATACCCATCCATGCATTTGGATCAAAGAAATTGAAAGAGCCGGCGGGTGCAGATGCGCCCGCTGCGGGAGCGCCAAATGCGGCGGGGTTCATCATGGTGCCCCATGAGCCGTAAGTGGCGGGATTCATAGATTGGCCCATCCAGCTGGTGTACATGCCGGGGTTCATTGGGGCCATCATCATGGACATGGCGCGTGGGTCCATCGGTGCCATCATCCACTTCATGTACATGTTTGGGTTCATGCCCTGCATCATCATGTTCCAAGTCTTGGGATCCATAGGCATCATCCCCCAGCGCATCATCTTGCCTGGGTCGGCCCACTGGGTCATGAG